>JAJRVC010000667.1 GCA_024277475.1 Deltaproteobacteria bacterium | reverse complement strand
GCTTCATCTCTTCTTTTAATTTTTCACCGGCTTTCTCAAGATCGGCAGTACGTTCCTGCACAAGTTCTTCGAGATGTTCACGGTAATTGTGCAGCTCCGCTTCGGCCCTTTTTCTGGCGGTTATATCACGCAATGATCCGACAATTTTCAGCGGTGCACCCTGCTCATCGGTCATCAGCACTGAATTCAGAGAAGCGCAAATCGGCTCGCCGCAATCAGGCTTTAACAAAATTTCATAGTCGGATATTTTCTTGTTTTTCAAAAGGGTTTGAATCATTTTCTCCCTATCTTGAATAGAACTATAAAACTGATCGGTCCTCATACCCAGCAGGTTTTCTCTTTTACAAGGGAAAATTTTTTCAATGGAAGGGCTCATTTCAAGAATTACACCATCCAGCGAACTCTCATAATAAACATCCTGTATGTTTTCAAATATGCCGCTATATTTTTCCCGGCTTTCCCGGATCGCTTCTTTCATCAATCGAAAAGAGTCGGCGGTCTCTTGTATTTCCTTGTATTTTGAATTGAGATTAAATCGCGTCTGCATGTCATCATTTTTAACCGCCAGGGCTTCTTTTTCAAGGTTGGTGATGGGGCGAATAATGCTGCGCGCGAAATATAGAGCAATGAGGGTGGCAACAACCGAAATTGCCAGAGTCAGCAGGATATTGAACCGGCGGCTTTTCTTTAGATCCCCCAGGTAGTCGTTTTCCGGAAGATGAATTCCAATAATCCATGGCCATTGAGGAATGGAAAAAGGGGTAAGCATCGCATGATGGTAATGGCCTTCGTGTTCAAACCTGGCAAACCGGGACTCCTTCAAATCATAGCGGCCGCGTTCGTCCTTAGTTAATCCCACGGCTGAAAATGCTTTTCTGCTCAGAATGTCATCGAGTTCGTTAATTTTCACCAGCCGTAAGGATTTTGAACCCGAAGAGCCCCGAGTTTTAATTTTTTCAAGATCAGGGAAAGCAACCACCTCACCAGTATTGTTGATCATGAAGGCCTGGCCGTTTTGGCCGATTTTCAGATTACCGATAAAGGTAGACAGCTCGTCGATTTCAATATCCACCCCGACGATGCCTTTCAGAACGCCGGATTGATCATAGGTGGGGCCGGCAGTGGTAATTCCCGGTTTTTGGGAGGTAAAGAAGATATACGGATCCGTCCAGACGATCTTTTCGTGTTCAAGCGCCTTTTTATACCAGGGGCGTATTCGCGGATCATAGCGGTCGTCCGGATCACGTTCCCGGGAAAGAATAGTCATGTTTTTGTCGCGCCATGTCAGTGTTGTTCTTCGGACGCCTCCCCGGTGGGATATGATTTTCGTGCGGAATCCACCGGGTGAACGCTGCCCCGGGCGGCTGACATAAAAAAAGTCACCAGTGGGTTTGCAGAGATAAATACCGGCGAAGTACGGATAGATAGCCAATTGATCCAGAAAATACTGTTCCAGCGAATCAATATGGTTTTCATCGACGCTGACCACATTGGCGGCGAGCAGACGTCGCGTAAGCACAGCGGCACCCTGCGCAAGAGCAAGATAATTCTGTGATTTTTCCATTGCCAGGTCGGCAATATTTTCCATGATATTCCTGGCATGGCCATTCAACGTTTTCTGGGAGGATACAAAGGTCGATGTTGTCGTAACCGCATAAGTTCCCCAGATCAGGCAGAGAAAACCGATGATCAGCGACCAGCGAATTGTAAGCTTCATAGAGACTCTCCAAATAGTTTTTGGGGCACATTATCAGATTGTTTAAAAAAAATCTTGTAATTTCTTCGTGAACCCTTAGTTGACAAGCTGCCGCTGTCCAGATATAAGAGCACAGATTACTAATTCGACAACATGACCCCCAATACTCGACAACCGATCCATTTAAAAACCAATGACTGAATTCCAAAAACGCTCTGCTATCCTGATGGTGGTTCTGATTTTCCTGGTAATCCTCTTTCCGGTGCTGACTGGGCCTGCCTCCGCTGTTCGCCTGGCTTCCCAAGAAATTTCGGATGCGTCGGTCAGTTTCCAGGCGCAATACCCTTCAATGCCTGCGCCCAACGTGCCGCTGACGGTCATCGACGGCAAAATCAGCCGACAACCCGTCTATACCGAACTGGTGTCCTATGGCGTCGCCCCATCAGAAGTGTTGTCCCTGACGCGATCGTTCAAGGGGGTATTCGATTTTCGCAACGCCCGTCCCAAAGATGAATACCAGATCTGTCTGACGCCCCAAAAGAAGCTGCAGAAATTGATTTATACAACGGGTCTGACCAATCAATATGTCGCTGTCAGAACCAACAACGGTTCTTTCCACACCTATCGTCAGGAGATTGCACTGGAAAAAAAAACCGTTGCGAGGACCTTTACGATTGAAAGCTCTCTTTATCAGGCCGTTACCGGGCAGGGGGAGACCAGCCACCTGGTAGCCGCCTTTACCGATATTTTTTCCTGGGATATCGATTTCTATCTTTTCCCCCGCAAGGGGGACACGATCCGGGTGCTTTTTGAAAAATATTACCTTAAGGGAAACTTTGTAAAATATGGTAAGATTCTGGCAGCCCAATACATCGGCAGCAATGAAACTTTTTCTGCCTTTTATTTCGACAATGGCCGCCAGGCGGGTTATTATGATGAAAACGGCGTTCCCCTGCGAAAAATGTTTATGCGCATACCGGTTAAATTCGGCACATGCACCTCATCTTACTCGATAAGACGCTTCCATCCTATCTCGAAAAAGTACAAGCGCCACACCGGGATCGATTACGGGGCGGCCCTCGGCACGCCCATTCATGTTACAGCCGCCGGCACCGTAGAGTTTGCCGGCCGGCGTGGCGGCTACGGAAAATTAGTAATCGTCCGCCATCCCAACGGTTACAAAACCTATTACGGCCACTGCAGCCGCCTGCTGGTCAAAAAGGGCACTCGTGTGCAGCAGGGCCAGACTATCGCCGAAGTGGGCCGGACTGGCCAGGCCACCGGCCCCCATGTGCACTATGAGACGCGTATCAACGGCAAGCCGGTGAACCCCAACAGCATAAAATCCGCCAGGGGCGAACCCTTGCCTTTCGATCAGCGAGCCCGGTTTGAGTTAATGTTGCAGACACGCATGCAGATGATGGCGGATCACCTGTTTCCCGAAAGCCGACAGACTGTCGGTAAAGCGACAAACTTGCAGTAGCCGTTCACGGATTCAAAGGTTCTGGGTTCCGGGGTTCAGAGTTAAGGGGACAAAGGTGAAAGATTTGAAGGGTTGATTAAGGTGATTTCGAATGGCTGTCCGCCGTTACTTTGGAGGACTGAAAGGATAATTTTTGATGTGGCCGCAAAAAGGCACAAAAAACACAAAAATAAAATTTCACACTTAATAATTTCAATGAGTTACAAAGTCAAAATTCGAGAATTTTGACTTTTTACGAGATTATCATTTTTAATTCAAAACTAAATCAACCACACCCCTCGTCGATCTAATGAACCCCTGAGCCTTGAACCCAGAGCCTTGAAAACTGAAAAGCTTCTCATCATCCACCAGGGCGCCCTGGGGGATTTCATCCTGACATTTCCGGCCATCATCGAGCTGAAAAAATATTATGACATTATCGATGTGTTGTGTTGGAGCGGGATTGGAAAACTGGCTAAAACGCTGAAACTTGTTAAAAATTGGTATCCCCTGGAGGCAGCGTATGTGGCCTCGCTTTTCACCGATCAGATCGATCCGAAAATAAAAGCATTTTTAACACCGTATGCGAATATCATTTTATTTACTTTATCCGATCAGCTCGAACAGGCTATCCGTCATTTTACTTCAGTTCCCGTTTGTTGTATTTCCCCCAGGCCGCCGGAATATGTGCGCACACACCTTACAGAATTTGTGCTGGAAAATCTCATGCACTGTGGATTGATAAAACAAGCAGATGCCGTGGTTGAAGACATCCCGCTCCCCAGGCGCAGGAGCCTGGGTAAATATTACGACAGGGTATTGCTTCATCCCGGAGCCGGAAGCCATCGTAAACGCTGGCCGATTACAAATTTTCTTGAAGTTGAAGCGATGTTAAAAGCCGATGGATTGAGGCCGGAGTTCATTCTGGGACCGGCTGAGGAGGATCTGGTGGATGTGTTGCCGACGATGAATCGAACCGTACACCTGTTAACGGATTTAACGGAACTGGCGGCCTTGCTCAATTCCGCCGGCGGTTACATCGGCAACGATTCCGGTGCCAGCCATCTGGCTGCTTTTTTAGGTGTACCGACCGGGGTGATATTCGGCCCGGCTGATCCCAAACGGTGGAAACCGGTGGGGCGGACCGTTGAAATCGTGAGGCCTGAGTTGAAGTGCCGTCCGTGTTTTGAAATAGAAATAGCCAATTGCGACGGTTCTGAGTGCTTGCATGGAACCACTCCTGAAACGGTGATCAAAGCATTTTATCGGGTTTACCAAATTTTATGAAGACGGATACTTTGATGATGCTTGAAAAAAAAATAGCTGCTTTAGACCGAATCTATGCCGCCTATGACAGATTTTACGCTACCCTGCACGTAGCCTGTAAAAAATACTGCGCCCATTGCTGCACCTCCAACGTGACCCTGACCACACTGGAGGGATACAAGATTGTGGATCACCTCATCGCGGCCGGGAGGTTGGATATCATCGACGGGCTTAAACCGATGGCCGCGGTAACCCGGTATCAGCCTCAAATATCCACCAACCGGCTGGCTGAATTGTATGCCGCGGAAGCCAGAGTGCCGGAAGAAGAAATGGCGGTCGAATGGGAAAAATGCTCGCTGCTGGCCAAAAACGTCTGCTCCATTTACGACCCGCGGCCTTTTGGATGCCGATGTTTTGTTTCACGTAAAAACTGCGCCGAAGCAGGATATGCGGATATCGACGAATTTACGGCATCGGTGAACACTGTGTTTTTACAGGCCATCGAGCATCTGGATGCCGACGGTTGCTCTGGTAATTTAATTGACGTGCTGCAGGTTATGGCATCCGAGGATAACCGGCGGGCCTATGCAAAGGATCGCTTGAAATGTGAAACCAACGGGTTGATTGTAAACTGGTCGCTGAAGGTCTTGATGATACCACCCGGGCACCGCGCTAGGATGGAACCGATCCTCCAGGAACTCAGGCAGATAAAGATCTAAGCTTTCTCCGAGACTGCGATCGGGAAAAGTGGCCTCTGCGGGGCAGCAAGCACACAGACAATTTAATGTTGTGTAAGTCTCAGCCTCGCCGCCGGCCTGAAAAATGGCCGGTTTAATCATATTTAAAAATTTTTTCAGTTGACTTTGGGTCACAGAATTGATACATTT
>JAJRVC010000666.1 GCA_024277475.1 Deltaproteobacteria bacterium | reverse complement strand
TCACTTGCGGTGGCCTCCTGGATTTGGTTAGGATTACTTCATTAATTCTCCTTAAACCACAATTCATGGGGCTCCGCAAGTATTTTCTTTTAAAATACTTCAGTTTTTATGCAACTGGAGGGAATATTATCTAAAAGTGAACATGGGTTGCATAAAAAGGCAAATCAAATATCTACTGCAAACATCTAACAAATTCATAACAACCTAATAATATAACTAAAATAATTTTTTGCACAATTTTTGCTTAACTTCAATTTGATAGCGCAGCTTGTTCAGTGCTACTCAAGTTTTTTTGTATTGGATAAAAAAAATTTGACACTTTGTTGAATTCGGGGTTTACTTTCACTGGCAGGCCATCAGACCTAAACCCTTATCGCAACATTGGGGTAAACTGATCACAGAATAAAGCAAACCTATCAAGGGGGAGATGGGTAGAATGCAATATATATTAAATATATACAGGGTATTAGCATTATTTATCATTTACATTTTTTTTGTCATTGCCACAGGACAAACAACGCAGACTGCCTTTGCCAATGATATTTTATACGATGACATAAACAGTCTGTACGGGTGGGATAATCCTGAGTATTTTAACAATGACTGCCGAAATACGCTGAAAACCGCCATCGGCGGCTATTCAGTGACCGCAAACGGTTATCTTTTCGACGACTGTTTATTTAATACGCAGCCGGAGACAGCTTTATTAACCGATGATCACGGAGGGACAAAGCGGCTTGATTATTTTGACGATAAATGGACCAGGCTCGCAGGTACAGGTCACCGGTCCATGTACGCCAAGGCTGACATTTTTACAATCAATAGTGGCAGAGACGGTGAATTTGCAAACGACCCGAGCCCGAACAATAATTATTATGATAAAGTAGTATTCTGGATAAAAGATGCGTATTATGCATGGTTTTCAAAAGACCATTATGGTTCTACCCGCCTGATCCTCTTAAGTTTTGGATTAGTCGGGCTTATAGGAATCAGGAGAAAGTTTAAGAAGAATGGAGCAAAAGCTGCGTGGCGGGTCCGACACCTCTGATTCCAGTGGCAAACTAGATACGTTTGCCGGAGTATTCACGCCGAGTATTTTAACAATTCTCGGCATCATTTTATTTCTGCGGCTGGGTTATGTGGTCGGCAATGCCGGACTCGGCCTTACCCTGCTCATACTGCTTTTGGCCAACGGTATCTCAGTACTGACCAGTGTTTCCCTTTCGGCCATTGCCACTAATATAAAGGTCAAAGGTGGCGGGGACTATTACCTGATCTCCCGCACCCTCGGGCATGAGTTCGGCGGTGCCATCGGTATCGTGGTGTTTTTGGCCCAATCGGTCTCGATTGCATTTTACTGTCTCGGTTTCGGCGAGGCACTGGCCCATCTTTTTACGGTGGATTTAAGCATCCTGCCTCAAATTATTGCCGTGCTGGCAGTCTCTTTTCTTTTCATCTTCGCCTGGCTGGGCGCAGATTGGGCCACCCGGTTTCAGTATGTGGTCATGGCTGTTCTGGGTGTCGCCATCATTTCATTTTTTATCGGTGGTTTCCTCAGATGGGACAGTGCCCTGCTGGTTCAAAACTGGTCTTCTCCGCAAACACGCCTGGGTTTCTGGGTACTGTTTGCTATCTTCTTCCCGGCAGTCACGGGTTTTACCCAAGGGGTCAGCATGTCCGGCGACCTCAAGGACCCCGGCAAAAGCCTGCCCCGCGGCACATTTATGGCCGTGGGCTTATCCATCATCGTTTACTTTCTATCCTCCATAGTATTTGCCGCCGCTTTGCCGGCAAAGGATATGATGAACGACTATGGGGCCATGAACAAAGTTGCCCTTTTCGGCTTCCTGATTACCGCCGGAGTCATTGCCGCAACCCTGTCGTCGGCCATGGCATCTTTTCTGGGCGCACCGCGCATCCTGCAGTCATTGGCCGCGGACCGCATTTTCCCTTTTCTCGTTCCCTTTGCCAAAGGTTCAGGACCCACGGCGAATCCCAGGCGCGGCGTTTTGCTGTCTGCCGGCATTGCTTACGCCACCGTGGCCTGGGGCCAACTTAATCTGATTGCGCCGGTAGTTTCGATGTTTTTTTTAATTTCCTACGGCCTTTTAAACTACGCCACCTATTATGAAGCACGTTCCCAGAGTCCATCATTTCGTCCCCGATTTCGCTACTTCAACAAATGGCTTAGTTTAATCGGTGCCCTGGCGTGTCTGGGCGTCATGCTGGCCATCGATATCACCGCCGGGATCGTGGCTGTTGCGGTGTTGTTCGGTATTTTTCAATATCTCAGGCGCACTGCCGGTCCTTCCCGCTGGGCCGACAGCCGCAGATCACATCATCTTCAGCTTATCCGGGAACACCTTCTGGCCGCCGCCGCCGAGCCGGAGCATGCGCGCGACTGGCGTCCCCAGATTCTCGCTTTTTCGGACGACCCCCAGCGACGCTCCCAGTTGCTTCGCTTCTCTTCCTGGATTGAAGGCGGCAGCGGACTCACAAG
>JAJRVC010000665.1 GCA_024277475.1 Deltaproteobacteria bacterium | reverse complement strand
GATTTGATACTTTGCCCAGTCCACGGCCAACGCCTTGGTCAGTTGTCGGATAGCACCTTTGGAGGCGGCATAAGGGGCATTGTCCTCTCGAATGGTTTCAGACATCAGCGAGGCAATATTAATGACTTTGCCTTTTTTGCCGTTTTTAATACGATCCCTGGCAAAAGCGCGGCAGAGTGTAAATGCGGCGGTTACGTTTAAATTGAGGACAAAATCCCAGTCCTCAGCAGTAATTGTTTCGGCCGATCCGCGCCGGGTGGTGCCGGCATTGTTGACCAGTATGTCAACGCCGCCGGTGTCTTTGATGATGCCGGCAAACATTTCATCAATTCCTTCAACATGGCTCATGTCAAAAGAGCAGGTCCGGATGTTGCGACCGGTCCCGGCGAGCTCCTTCCTGGCACTGTCCAGATTTGTTTTTCCCCGGGCTACCAAAACGATGTCCGATCCGGCCTCGGCCAGCGCTTTGGCAATCCCGAACCCAATGCCTTTACTTCCACCGGTGATCATTGACAGTTTGTTGTCCAAACGAAATTTTTCCATCATGATTTACTCCCTATTTTGATATTCTTAAACCGTATTGAATCAAATTATTTCCGCTCTAACGTTACAATAATAAGGATCTACCTTAATCCGATCCGGCAGTACCTGTCAAACAATATCCAGTTTTTTGGTAACTGATTTTATTAAAAGCATGGAATCCCGGGGATCCTTCATTCGCCAGTTTTCAGTGGTATATGTGGAAACTTGAGGTTACGTTTTTTTGATGTAACATATTATAAATCATTTATTATCAGTAGGTTAAAAATAATGTTGGCTTGGTACTCTTTTTGCAGCGGCTTTATACAGTTCACGAAACCGATTGATTATTTCTATTAATTTTTTAAAAAGGAGGCGATTATGTCAGACACTAGCAACAACAAATCCGGCGCTCTCTCTGGAGACGACATGGATACTTCAAGCGTGCTTGAAGGGGCGGAACCCTGGGAGCCTATTGAGACCAAACTAGTGGTTGGTTCTCTTATCTGTGCGGTTATTGCCTTGATTATCGGCCTGGCTATAGTTCCGACATCAATCTTTCACTGATGGAGGTACCTTATGTTATTTTTTTCTAAATTTTGCAGAAATAAAAAGAAAAAGACGGTCGAAATGATCCTGGATCATGACGGAAAAAACTGGATTGTTTCCAACAGCTCTATCACTCTTGCCGCACCGTCACTTGATGTACTGGACCGCAGGTTGGAACAAGCCTTGAAAGAAGAACTCCGGGAAGGGCAGTCGCTGAACGTATTCATGAGTTTTAACAATGAAGTGATTCCCATGTGGATACGGCCGTACATGAACCACTACTTTAATCGGATTCTGGAACTACCTCTCCAGTATCAGGCGTAAAGGAGGACTATATATGCCAAAAACACAACGATCCTGGTATTCAGGAATGGCAACAACCGAAGATTGGTGGGCAGTCTGGATGGGGCTAGCTTTTTTTTCCCTTGGACTGTTAACCCTGTCGGGTATTGACTTAGTGGGCTGGATCTCTTATCCGAAAATATGGGTTGCCAGCTTGCCGGATGGAGCAATTGTAAAAAAAATTGTCACTATGGACAAAGCCTTTTATGCCCTTGGCGGCAAATACAGCCTGACAGCGAAAGCATTCTACAAAGGTCTGGGTCCCCTGGGCTCAATTCTTGTGACTTATATTGTTTTTACCCTTGCCACCACCATTGGCGCTTATTTCCAGAAGTGGAATGTGAAACGTTTTATCGGCGGCTGGACGATTATCTTCTTTTTGACCTATCTTGTATGGTTCCTCGGCCACAATGCCTTTTTTGCCGCATCGGCGGTTGATCTGAAAAAGAGCCATTTCCCGGTGGATACGTTTACTCTCTCACTGGGTGGGGGCGCTTCCTTTATCCTGGCACTCATTGTCGGTTGGATGATCGGTAATTTTTTCAAGCCCCTGGCCCGATATTTAAGCGAGGCTGCAAAACCGGAGTGGTATATCAAGACCGCCATTGTTTTTCTGGGCGTAAAAGTGGGCTATCTGCCTATAAAAGCAGTTCTGACAGGCGCAAAACTGGGTGCCCACGGAGCAGAGATCGGTCAGCAGATGGCGCACCTTACATTTGAACTTTTTACGGCGGGAGCAGCGGCAACTATCGTTGCCTACCTGATTTTTTGGCCCGGTGTATATACGATTTCCCGCCTTATCTTCAAACTGCCGCGCAAGACAGCTGCAGTTCT
This sequence comes from Deltaproteobacteria bacterium, assembly GCA_024277475.1. Next base: position 2,028 of record JAJRVC010000665.1, on the reverse strand, counting down.
TGGATCAGCTATCTCCATCTGCGGTGTTTCTGCAGCCGTCGCTACCGGCGGTGCCGTCCGGGCCCGTCCTATTGTTTCCATCATGGTTTCAGCCCTGGTTGTTGTTTATGCCGTCATCGAACTGGTCATCCTGCCCGGTTTTTTTACCCACTTCTGGCCGGGAACAGCTGACCCCCTTGTTGCCGGTGCCGCCATGGGCATGGCGGTAAAGACGGATGGTGCGGCTGCCGCAGCCGGTGAATTGCTCGATGAATTCATGCGGGCCAAGGTAGAAAAAGATTCGGGTGGAAAAATAGTGTGGATGCCAGGCGTTATCACCACAAGTGCTGTTATGACCAAGATCTGGATCGATATGTTTATTGGCCTGTGGGCATTTATTCTCGCCCTGTTCTGGGTGTATAAAATTGAAAAGCATGAGGGGGACCGGGTCCCGTTTTCCGAGGTCTGGTTTCGATTTCCAAAATTTGTCCTGGGTTATTTTGCGGCTTGGTGGGTTTATCTGGCGATCTTTTTTGGTCCAGGCCAGTCAGGAACGACTCCTGACGGGCTTGCCATCCTGAAAAATGCCAAGGTTGGTGCCGTTGCCGTGGAAAAGGGAATGCGAAAACTCTTTTTTATGCTGACTTTTATGAGTCTTGGAATTATAACCGACTTTAAAAAGCTTGTTGAGGCACAATTTGGAAAAATGGTCTGGGTTTATTTTATTTCATTGTTCCTGTTCATCATTCCGGTAGCGATCATCATTGCCTATTTGTTCCATCATGGAATGCAGATCCCGAATATGGCGGGCGCTGTTATCAATTAGCAACATCCTCTTTCCCGGCCGGAGGGATATCCCGGCCGGGAGAAAGCCGGATAGCTTATGACACTTTTTTATTTACTGGCTGGAATTGCCATTATCTATCTTTTCCGGAAGCGCCGCAAGGCTGTTGCCTTGATCCCTCACACCAAATTGCCCGAACTGTCACAACAAGATTTTGCAGATTTAAAGATTCTTTTAAAAACGGCTTACGAACGGATGCTGTATCTTGGTGTGCTCTTCTTTCCACTGGCATTTTCAAACTTTTGGGGAAGGGATAGAGTCAGTATTATTTTTTTCCTTTTGCTTATCGTCCTGCTGTTTATCTCAAATATCGCACCGCGGCATAAAATCATGAAACTGCTTGAGCAAAACAGCCTTGCAGCTGCTGATTTACGCAAGAGAGGAATCAAGCTTTAGCCGGGGGTAGGGATAAAAAGTGAAAACTTTAGTTTACGCTATAGTATCCTGAAGGATTCACCCTGGTATTTCTACTCTGGGTATTTGCCTTAAGGTGTCCCCCAACAATCGAGATTTTACAGGTTACCTTCCTGATTTATTGTCAGAAATTACCGGCCGGCCACACGCATCTTGCATTTTAGGATCGGATTTTCTATGGTTAGTACTCAAAACGCCAACAGGAGGGCGCGGCAATGTTTGCCACCGGTTTAAATTTACGACTTAAATTTATTATTGGGCTTGTCATGTTTGCCTTGGGGCTTGGCCTTTGCATCACCGTTATCATATATTTTCATCTCAATTCCGTAATGAAATCAGAAATTAGCCAGCGATCCCGTCTGGTTTTAGCCCTGTCCAATGCTGTTCAGGATTACGTGAGGATCCAATTAAGGCCGGAAATGTTCAAGACATTACCCGAAGGCAGGTTTGTCCTGAAAGCTATGTCATCCTCCTATATTTCAAGACAAATCATGGGACGTCTCAATCTTAAGGATACATCAGGATACCATTACCGGCGGGTTTCAATGCGGCCTAGAAATCCGGACTCCACCCCTGATCGTTTTGAATCCGGCTTGATTCAGATGTTTGATAAAAATAGAAAGTTAAAAACCTGGGAAGATAATACGTACGTGGGGGTCAGAGAATACCACCTGGTTGCACGGCCTGTCACCTTCACCAGATCCTGTATGCAATGTCATGGCGATCCAGGAGATGCCCCCAAGGAATTGATTGATATTTACGGGGATACCAATGGATTCAATTATACGGTC
>JAJRVC010000664.1 GCA_024277475.1 Deltaproteobacteria bacterium | reverse complement strand
GGGTTGTGGGTTCAAGGGTTCAGGGTTCTGGGTTCCGGGTTCAAGGGTTCAGAGTTCAAGGTTCAGCGTTCAGATATTGTTGTTTGGTTGATTTAGTCACTTGCGGCACGCTTCTCCTAGGCCCTGCACCCTGTGCCTTATGCCCTTTTCTTTACGTCCACGTGTGTCTGCGGTGAATTTTTTCTTTTGATTCAAAATTCGAAGTTGGACGTTCGATGTTCGACGTTCATCCCTCGTCCCTCTTCCGTCATCCCCTCTGCTTTTCCACCTGCACACGACACGTCTTCCACCCGGGAGAGTCCGGTTTCGTCATGTCGGACAAGCTTAACAGGCGCATGGCCTCATTGTCGTTAAACCCGGCCGGTATAAAGATATGATGGGCGGCCAAGCCCTCTTTACGCCGGATTTTTCTCTTTATGACACCAAAACGCGAGCGAACGATAAGGGTGTCATCGTCCTTTAGATCGAGACGGGCGCCGTCTTCCGGCGAAATTTCCAATTTTCCCGCCAATTCAAACCCCCGAATACGATCCGAGGCCTGTGTTCTCGTACCGCTTCCCAGATGGAATCTCTGAGATCCAACAATTGCCGTAAAGGGATAATCCGTATCGGTCGGTTCATCTTCGGTGGAAACCACCGGATAAAAAGTGATCAAGCCTTCTGCACCGCGATTCTTGAAAAGGGCCTTGTCACTGATCGTTTGTACCCAGGTGTGATCCGGGCCGTTCAGCGAGCCGTACATAGGGACAAAATGCCGAATTTCCTGTCTTATCTTTTCAAGGGATTCATAAGGATGGCCTTCACCCAGTCCGGCCGACAGCAGGTCGAGTATTTCCCAATCCGGTTTGGCTTTGGCCGGGGGCGGTATCACCGCTTTGAAAGATTGAATCCTGCCCTCTATATTGGTAACGGATCCTTCCTTTTCACTGATCGCAGCAGCCGGCAGGATGACATCAGCGATTTTAACCGTTTCGTTGTTGAGAATATCCTGCACCACGATAAACTCCAAATTTTTAAGCGCATTTTGTACCCTGTCGGGCTGCGGCAAAGCGCGCAGTGGATTTTCACCCATAATGTACAGCGCCTTTAGGGTGCCTTTTTCAGCCGCTTCGATCATCTGTACCAGATTAAGTCCGGGGTCCGGTGAAATATTTGTTTTCCAGTTTTTCTGCCATTTTTTTCTGGCGGTATCATCGGTGATGGATTGACGGCCGGGGAGAAGATCCGGTACCGTCCCCATATCCATGGCACCCAGCTGATTGTTTTCTCTGGCGAGAATATAAACTCCCGCCCCGCTACAACCGAGGCTTCCGGTTAGCAGAGACAGGTTTAGGATCGCGCCCAGGGTGTGAGATCCATACTTTTGCTGGCTGACGCCGTGTCCAACGACAATTGCTACTTTTTTCCCTTTCAACAACTCAGCAGTCTTATCCAGGGCATCTATTTTTAGATGCGTCAGGCGACTGATTTTTTCCATATCAAGGGCCGACAGACTGTATCGAAACAGGCTGAAGCCCTCGGTGTATTGATCTACGAATGAAGAATCGTAAGCCTTTTTTTCATGAAGCATCGCCGCCAGGCCGTTGATCAGCTCAAGATCGGTCTGGGGCTTGATGGAAAGCCAGACGGATGCGATGGATGCCAGCTCCGTTTTGCGGGGGTCCACCACGATTAAAGGAATGCCTTGCCTGGCCGCTTTTTTGAGATAATAGCCGACAACCGGGACGGAATGACCGGGATCGGCCCCCAGGATTAAAATCACTTCCGCTTTTTCGAGATCGGCGAGCCGGTTTTTGCGATATCCACCCCCCGTTTTTTCATCAAATATCCTCAGCAGGGAGTGCCCGGCGATATAACCGCCATTGTCGATGTTATTGGTGCCGATCAGAACCCGGGCAATTTTTTGAAAGAGGTAATTTTCTTCATTGGTACATTTGGATGAACCCAAGAATCCAATGCTTTGCGGGCCGTAGACGGTTTTAATCTCAAGCAGGCGATGTACAATTAACTCCAGCGCGCTGTCCCAGGAGACGGGAACCAGTTCGTCCTTTTCACGGTTACCGTTTTTGCGGCCCATAGGACCTATTAATCGCTGAGGCGAATTTAAAAAGTCATGGGCGAAGTGCCCCCGTACACACAGGGTCGCGCCATTTACGCTGTGAGGCAGCTGGGCCGGGTTTACCTCGATGATGCGGTTGTCTGAGGCGCCCATGGCCAGGCTACAACCGACGGAACAAAATCCGCAGATCGAGATCGATTCCTGCTCGGGAGTGCCCACATAGCGGTTGTTTTTAGCAGACAGCGCACCGGTCGGACACATACTCACGCAGGTCCCGCAAAATGTGCAGGGTGACTGCTCCAATCCCAGATCGTGAGCGGTGGCGGGACGGGATTTAAAGCCGCGCATATTATAATCGATGGCGCCGACCCCCACCAGTTCATGGTCTGCCCGGATGCATTTGCCGCAGAGGATACACTTGCTCAGGTCCCTGATGATGAACGGATTTGCTTCTTCATAGGGTTTGTAATTGGGCATGGGGTAAAGATTCGTTTCACCCACACCCAATTGAGCCGCAACCCATCGCAGTTGGCAGCGGTTTCCTTTACTGCAGAGAATGCAGGACTCCGGATGTTCTGCGATCATCAGCCGGGCGATGTTGCGGCGGTGTTTAATGATGCGGGGGCTGGCGGTTTGGAGCACCATGTCCGGGGCTGCGGGGGTGACACAGGAAGCCATGAGACGGCCGGTTTTCTCATCTTCCACCAGACACATGCGGCAGGCGCCGAACGGTTTCAACTCCGGATGGTGACAGAGCCTGGGAATTTTTATGCCGTTTTGGTCGGCAGCCTCCAAAATACTCGTTTCGGTGGAACAGATGATTTTCTTGCCGTCAATGCTCAACGCGATGGTTTCCAATTGACCTACTCCTTATCAATACTTAATAGACAATTTTCCGTCGCCGGATCCGGTTTGCGAGTTGTGCGTCTTGTATCGAAAAAATTATCAGCCACGGACCCACACAGAAACACACAGACGAAAAGATCTTAGGCCGCTTCGCGGAAAATACATCCAACACCCAACCTATAACACACAATGCGATTCTATTTCAGCTTTGCAGCATCGAGGTACAGTTTGAGCTTTTCTTCGCCCCCGATTGTGATGATGTGAACTCCCTGGCACAGGTCTTTGAGACCGGTGACGATATCGCTGAAAATTTCAACACTGGCCTTTTGTTTATCCGGAGCGCGGGCCAGTTTCCGGATAATCCATTCAGGAACCAGGCCGGATCTAAGATGACGATTGAGAAAGCGGGCCATCCCGGCGGTTCGCAATATCATGACTTCCGCGATTACGGGAACCCCGAAGGTTTGAGCCTGTTTTAAAAATTTTGCAAATAGATCCACATCGAAAACCGGCGTTGTCAGAAAGTAGCCGGTACCGATTTTTGTCATCTCCTCCATTTCTTTCATTTCGAGATCCGGAACATTTTTCCCCCATGAGGATTCGACCCCGGAACCCAGCAGGAAATCGGCCTTGGATTTAAGCGAGTCTCCCTCCACGGTTTGACCGTCGCGGATGTGTTTCAGGACGGAGCCCAGTTTTCCGGCGTCCACATGGAAAAACATCATTTCCTGCAAACTGTCCCCGGTCAAACGGTAATCTTCGGTAAAAACCAGCAGGTTATCGATGCCGGCGTCATGGGCCTCAACCAGGTCTTTTTGCAGCTGCAGGCGATTCTTGTCCCGGGTCGTGGTCTGGTAAATGGGTTCAAGCAGGCTTTGATTTAAAAGCTCACAGGTTTTAATGGTATCTCCGACAATTCCCTCAAGTTCCACCTCAGACAGTGACACGCCATCCACGCGTCCGCGCACTTGGCTTAGATTTCGTACAAGTTCTTCCGGTTCCTGATCAAGGGGTGCCTGGACTTCCGAGGTAACCACGAATTTTTTCTTTTTTAAGGCGTCTTTGAGCTTCATGTTTGACTCCCCCCCACTGGAATGACTTTGGAATGACTAATGACGAATGTCGAATGACTGTATTCTATCGATCTTAACCGTCGTCTTTCGTTCTTTGCTCAGTCCCAGCAATCGAGCGATTTCCTCTTTCAACTGCGGCAGCGGAAAAGGCTTGGAAAAACAGGCGTCAGCGCCATTTTCTTTCATTTTTTTGAATTTATCTTCGTCGAGATAAGCGGATAAAACGATGATCTTGGTATCCCGCGTCTCCGGGTTCTCCTTGATTTTCTTACAGACTTCATAGCCCTTGATGTCAGGCATCATGATGTCGAGGATCAGCAGGTTTGGTGAAAAATGGTTGACCTGCAACCCGGCCTCAAACCCGTCGGAAGCGGAGATCACCTCATAATCGAATTCATCTTCCTCCAGGGCCTGAACGATGGTTTCGACGATAATGGGGTCATCATCGACCACCAGAATCTTTTTTTTCCCTTCCGCCGGTTCTTCTTTTGGAAGAGGGATTCCCTGCTTTTGCATAAACGCAATCAGGTCCGCCCGGTTGATACGGCGATGGCCTCCCACAGTCTTGTAAGCCTTGATATGTCCCGATTCGACCCAGTTGATGATGGTTTTGGGAGAAACATTACAGTGTTGACTGGCTTTAAAAACGGTGAGTACGTCCTCCATAACGGGCTCCTTTTTTTGTAACCGTTCACAGTTTTAGTATCTATTTATTGAAATCACATCATGTTTGCG
>JAJRVC010000663.1 GCA_024277475.1 Deltaproteobacteria bacterium | reverse complement strand
CTTAAAATGTCGGATGCCGGGCTTGGCTTGCTGATGTTTCTTTTTTTCTGGCAGGCATTGTCATGGCTCATCCACCGGCCCATTATGCCTTCCCCCGTTGAGGTGCTGCCACTCTTTTTTGCTTCAATTTTCGGTGAACTGGGCCTCCATCTGCTGGCAAGCACCGGTCGCGTGCTGGCCGCCATCGGGATTTCGGTCATAACCGCGGTCCCCATCGGGCTGGGGCTGGGTCAACTACCCAAACTGGACCGTATCTTCGCCCCCCTGATCGCCATCGTTTATCCGATCCCCAAAATTATTTTTTTACCCGTCATCTATGTGTTAATGGGCATTACGGATGTGTCCAAAATATTTTTGATTGCGCTGATTATTTTTTTTCAGATACTGGTGGTGGTCCGCGATGAAGCCGCCAACCTGCATCCGGAAATGATTCTATCGGTGCGCTCCCTGGGTGCCGGCCGCCGGGCGCTTTTCCGCTATGTGTACTTCCCGGCCTCCCTGCCGGCAGTGCTGACGGCGCTGCGCGTATCGGCGGCCACTGCCATTGCAGTGCTTTTTATTGTCGAACAGTCTCTGACAACATACGGTCTGGGATATTATATCGTAGTGGAAACCTACCAGGTCCTGCGATACCCGGAAATGTTCACCGGTATCCTGGCCATGAGCCTGTTGGGTCTGGCGCTGTATTTTGTAATTTACAACCTGGAGTTTAGATTTTGCCGGTATCAGGAACCGGAGTAAGAGGGAAGATGGGAAGCATGAAAGTGACTAAAGTGAGCTAAAGTTTAAAGTGACTAAAGTTGGGAAGATGGGAAAAGACGGAGGGCAGAAGACAGAGGTCAGAGGTCGGAAGAGGGATGAGGTATGATGGAGGGAATTAAGCTCAAAGCTGAAGGCTGAAAGGTCAAAAGTGAAAAGTTATAATCGGTTGACATCTATAATGGACATCGTTATAATGTGACCCATGATACAATCTTTCAAAACCACAGGCATGGAAGACATTTTTGACGGTCCGGCATCCCAAGCTGCAAGAAAATGTTGTCCACAATCAACTTGGCCTGTTGCACGCCGAAAGTTGGATCAAATCAACCGGGTTCAAGAGCTCAGTGAACTCAAGGTACCTCCAGGAAACCGTTTGGAGCGCCTAAAGGGTGATCGAGATGATCAGTACAGTATCCGGATTAATCAGCAATACCGAATTTGTTTTATATGGGAGGAAGGCCATGCCTACGAAATTGAAATCACAGACTACCACTAATGGAATTGTTGGTCGTCGACTCCCCCGAAAGCGTCCGCCAACCCATCCTGGAGAGATGCTTTTAGAGGAGTTTGTTAAGCCCCTTGAGCTAACACAAGCGGAGCTCGCTCGCCGTCTGGATGTTTCGTACCCTCGCCTAAATGAAATCATCAAGGGGAGACGTTCGGTAACTCCGAATACCGCTTTGCGGCTGTCTCGTGTGTTGGGTATGTCAGCAGATTTTTGGTTGGGTTTGCAGCAGGACTGGGATCTTTGGCACGCCATGAATAGTCACGAGGCAAAGGGGATTTCTCGGCTAAAGCCAATTATAAAAATTGTCGCATAACCAGGCGCTCAAGCCGCACCGGACGAGCCTCCGCCGATTACCTTGGGCGTAATGAAGATTGGGAGATTGGGGTCGAACCACGGTGAACGCCGGACAATTAAGAATTAATGCTTAAATGGGCTACGCTTTTTAGTATCTATTTAAGGATGATGCAAGCTTTAAAGTCTGGTGGTCGGCAGGCAAGCTCAAATCGTAATGCCTTTTGGGAAATGGCTCAAACTCAATTAAATGACATAGGCCCCATTAAAGCCTGGATTCTGGCAACACGCCCTAAAACCCTACCCGCGGCGGTGGCACCGGTGATGGTGGGTTCAGCTATGGCATTCACCCATAAAAGTTTTACTTTGTTGCCTGCGACAGCGGCATTGGCGATAGCGCTCCTTTTGCAGATCGGTGTCAACCTGGCAAACGATTATTTTGATTATATCAAGGGAATTGACAGTGAAGACCGCCTGGGCCCTGTGCGTGTTACCCAAAGCGGTCTGATAGCGCCGGTTCTGGTGCAAATCGCCATGATCACCACTTTTATTTTAGCTGTATTGCCGGGCCTGTATCTGATTAACATCGGGGGGTGGCCGGTGATGCTCATTGGGGCTACTTCAATTCTGGCGGCCCTGGGTTACAGCGGCGGACCTTACCCACTGGCATCCAATGCTCTTGGAGATCTGTTCGTCTTTATTTTTTTTGGACTGGTGGCTGTCTGCGGAACCTATTATGTGCAGACACATAGGCTGACGGTGACGGTTGTGCTGATAGGAGCTGATGTCGGGCTGTTGATCACAGCCATTCTGGTAGTAAACAACCTCAGGGACATTTCTACCGACGAGAAAACCGGTAAACGTACTTTGGCCGTGCGTCTCGGAACCCGCGGTACGAAGCTTGAATACAGCCTGTTGCTGACAGGTGCTTATTGTGGTGTGTTGGCGCTCTGGGTTGGTGGATTTTTTCCCATCTGGGTGCTGATGCCGTTTGGCTCGGCACCATTTGCCTGGCGGCTAACCCGCATCATCCGGGGTGCAACCGATGGACCCATTCTGAATCACGCGCTGGCGTCAACAGCAAAACTGGCATTTTTTTTCAGCTTGCTTCTGTCCATCGGAATTATCATGTAGATACGCGGGTCCAGCTTCTCTCTCTCCGAGCTGTGGACTCGCTCTACGAGCCGGAAGCCGAGACGTAGGATCGTACCCTTACGAGCCGGAGGACCAGGATTCCGATGTTAGATTGAAAGTCAATATTCCATCGTTCCACCATTCCATTTCCGGGACAAATTCAGAAGCAGCCCAAAACTTTTTTTTTTCATCACGAAAATACGAAAGCTGAAAAACACGAAATTTAGGCCATCTTTTTTTCGTGATTTCGCGTTTTCGTGATTAAATTCTTTTTTGGTTGCGGTTCATCCGGCTTAGTTTTTTCTATTTCGCTTTTTTTTGAGTCTCGACGATTACAGGAAGGGGTTTAGCTGGAGCCTTTAAACTATTGGCCGGGGCGTTGACAAGTGTGGTTTTACCGGTACCGACATCGCCGGTAAGAGACATATATAGACCGATCTACAATGTCAAGACTCGATTGCCATGCCCCTGAATAATCAGCCGGCAAAAGATATTTGGTAAAGCTGTTCTTTAGCTTCCCTTTTTACGATATCTCGTGTATAGAGAGGTGGAGAACAATTTGCCATAAAGGCAACAAGACACAAAGCGAAATCCAAAGGAAACGCAGAATGTACAAAGTTATGATTCGAATAGGAAATACCGGAAAAAGTAAACGTGCTACTTTTGAGGACCCTGTTAAGGCGGAAGAATATTTCAATGAGCTTTGCCGACGTCGAACCGAATATCCCGCAACAGTAATTCTCAGCTATCGAATTCTGGCCAAAAAAAAGTATTGCATCGATAAAAATTTTAAAGGTGAACGCATGATATTAAATGAAGACCTGAAGCCTTAAGGCTTTTATCGCTAAACTTCGTCCAAACAATTCTCGCCGTAAATCCGGTCTTCAGCATTCACACCTTGAATACCTGTAAAATACATACTATTTCCTTCAATTAGCAATTGACAATAAATCGTTCAGAATGTAACTAAATGGAACCCCCTGCAACTGGCTGCCATTCTTATAACAGGCACTCGGGCATCCGGCTTCGGCAGCCATTTTTGTGGAATCTCCCCAAAACCCTGACATATTCTTAGGAAAGGAGGAACGTATGGTTATGTCATCATTTTTTCGACAGACTTCATTGACCGGAATCGTTTGTCTGGCCGTGTTGACGCTGCTTTTAGGAAGTTTTGCCCCTGCAGCAGCCGCTGAATGCAAAAACCGCGGTGATCTGGACTCCCGTTACTGCGATGACAACTACGATTTGGTGGCCGATACCCCGGCAGATTCAAGCAAATGGCTGGATCCCGGCACATTAATTTTTTCTTACACCCCGGTGGAAGACCCCTCGGTTTACGAAAACGTGTTCGTGGAATTCATGCAGTATCTGGCTGAAAAAACGGGTAAAAAGGTCAAGTGGTACGGTGCCGAATCCTATGCGGCCCAGGTGGAGGCCATGCGCTCGGGCCGGCTGCATGTAGCCGGCATCTCCACCGGCCCCACCTGCTTTGGCGTAAACCTGGCCGGCTATGTACCCTTTGCCATTATGAGCGGTCCTAAAGGCTACGGCTACAAGCTGCAGCTGATCACCTACAAGGGCTCGGGCATTAAAAAAATATCCGATCTTAAAGGCCGCAAGGTGGCCCATGTGACCCCATCGTCCAACTCCGGCAACCAGGCCCCCCGGGCGCTGTTTCCGGACCTGGGTATTGTTCCGGGCAAAGACTATAAAGTCGTTTATTCCGGCAAACACGACAACTCGATTCTGGGGGTCGCCAACAAGGATTACGACGCCGCCCCGGTGGCTTCCAGCGTGCTGGACCGAATGGTACAAAAAGGTGTGGTCAATCGGGATGACCTAGAGATCATCTGGGAATCAGACCGCTTTCCCACCACCTCCTACGGTTTCGTAAACAATCTGAACCCGGATCTGGCACGCCACATCATGTATGCCTTCTACAGCTTCGACTGGACCGGTACGGCACTGGAAAAAGAGTTCAAGGCCAATGCCTTTAATCAGTTTATTCCTATCACTTACAAGGATAACTGGTCCGTGATCCGCAAGATCCAAAAATTCAATGATATCGTCTACAGTGACAAGGCGTTGAAAGGTCTGAAAGTCAAGAAAAAGAAAAAGAAAAAATAGGCTTTTCGTTGAAACCGGCCGGGCCACGGTATATTTTTTCGATGACCCGGCACCACCTCTTTCAAAGCAAATTGTGTGATGCTGGAACTCATTGAGCTGACAAAAAAATACCGCACCGGCACCATGGCCATCCACGACGTTTCCCTGACGGTGGACCAGCCCCAGGTGATGGCCATTATCGGGCCTTCCGGGGCCGGTAAAAGCACGCTGATCCGCTGTATCAACCGGCTGGTGGAACCTTCTTCCGGCAAAGTCGTTTTAGACGGCATCGATGTCGTATCGCTGCCGCGGCGGGAATTGCGGAAAATCCGCCGCCGCATCGGGATGATATTTCAGGAATACAATCTCGTAGATCGTCTCACCGTTATGGAAAACCTGCTCTCGGGCCGGCTGGGATATGTCGGTTTCTGGAAGGCCTATCGCCGAAAATTTCCGCCCGCAGACGTTACGGCCGCGTTTCGGCTTCTCGACAGGGTGGGGCTTGCCGGCTACCAGGACACCCGCGCCGATGAGCTGTCCGGGGGCCAGCGCCAGCGGGTGGGAATCGGCCGTGCCCTGATGCAGCAGCCCGACCTGCTGCTGGTCGATGAGCCCACCGCCAGCCTGGACCCTAAAACTTCACGGCAGATCATGCGCATCCTCGTGAAACTGGCCCAGGAGAGCGGCACACCGACCCTGGTAAATATTCACGACGTGGGCCTTGCCCAGACATTCGCTGATCGCATCGTCGGCTTGCGCAGTGGCGAAATCGTTTTTGACGGCACTGCCGACCAGGTCACAGCTGAAGTGCTCACGGAAATTTACGGTGAGGAAGACTGGAGCACCACGATCCGCAGGGCAGGCGACAAAGACGAAAAGTCCACATCCGATAAGAAAAAGAATCTGGAGCAGGAGGCGCCGGCGGGATGACAGAGGGAGTTGAAACACAGGCCGGTGTACCCCTGCGGTGGCATCGCATCCGGCTAGTAAAAACCCCTTTGGCACGCTATTGCCTGATGGCGCTGGCCGTTATTTACCTGATCTGGTCCATCGGCGCCCTTGATCTTAACTGGCACCGGCTGTCCACGGGGCTGCCCCGGGCGGCCAACATGTTTGCCCGCATGATCCCCCCGGATTTCAGCCGCTGGCATCTGTTGATCCGGGGCGTGCTGGAAAGCATTGAAATGGCGGTGGCTGCCAGTTTTTTCGGTATGATCCTGGCCGTGCCCCTGGCGATCTGCGGGGCTTCCAACCTGGCCTCCAGGCCGGTTTACATAGTCGCCCGCGGGATCATCGTATTATCGCGCACCTTTCATGAAATCATCGTTGCCATATTATTTGTAAAAATTTTTGGTTTTGGCCCGCTGGCCGGTGTACTGACCCTGATTGTGGCCAGCACCAGTTTTATTTCCAAAATGGTTGCCGAAGACATTGAAAACATGCCCCCGGGCCAGCTCGAGGCCATTCGCGCCACGGGGGCCGGTTTCTCCAAACTGCTGATTTACTGCATCACGCCCCAGACACTGCCCCGCTATCTGGGCGTTTCCATCTACCGCCTGGATGCCAACCTGCGCCACTCCACCGTGGTGGGGATCGTGGGCGCCGGCGGCATCGGCG
>JAJRVC010000040.1 GCA_024277475.1 Deltaproteobacteria bacterium | reverse complement strand
CTGGTATGGCCTGCAAAAATGTTCTTGGCCACATCCAGATCCTGGAATATTAACGGTTCCTGGTGGATTAGGGCGATCCCCAGATTTCGCGCCGCCAGGGGTGAAGGTATTCGTTTTTCCTTTCCATTAACCAAGACCCTGCCCTTGTCAGATTCGTAAACTCCGCATATGATTTTGGTCAGGGTGGATTTGCCTGCACCGTTTTCACCCATCAGAGCATGCACTTCCCCTGGCCTGATATCGAAATCGACATCCTTTAATACCTGAATGCCTGAAAATGATTTGGATATTTTTTCTGCAGCGATAATGACTTCTTTATCATTCATATCGATACCGGTAAATTTCACTTCGGACCCGGCTAATCCATGATCAGACCGCCGTTGACGTCCATAATTTCACCGGTGATGTATTTGGCCCGATTCGATGCCAGAAAAAGGATAACCTCGGCCACTTCTTTCGGGCTGGCGTATCGTTTCAATGGAATACGCTCCCTGAAGGCGGCATTTACCTCCTTATCCCAGGAGGCGGTCATCCCGGTGTCGACCGGGCCGGGACAGACGCAGTTGACCTGGATTTGGTGCGGTGCTGCGTACAGGGCCAAGGTTTTGGTCAAGCACATAATCGCCGCTTTGGACGCTGAATAATGAGCTCCGACGGCGACGCCGCCGGTTTTGCCTGCGGCCGACGCGATATTGATAATCCGTCCGCTTTTCCGCGGCGTCATTATCTTGAGCACTTGCTGGCAAAAGAAGAAGGTCGATTTTAAATTGATCGTCAGAACCAGGTCCCATTCTTCCGGCTTTATATCCGGTACGCTGGTCTCTCGGCATATTCCGGCGCAGTTGATCAGCACGTCGATATTCTGATATTTTTCGTAGATCGCGCCGACCAGGGAACGAATCTGTTCTATATCCGTCAGATCCATTGGCATGAACTCCCCGCTGCCCGTCAGCGCCTGTAATTCGTCTGATACAGCCCGGCCCTGTTCTTCGTTGATGTCGACGACAATCACCCGGGCGCCTTCCCGACCTGCCTGTAAAGCGGTCGCCCGACCAATCCCGTTTGCTCCGCCCGTAATCACCATCACTTGATTATGAAATTCCATAGGACACCTTAATTATGAGATATTTTGTAAAATAACATTAGCAATAAGTATGTTTTTAAGGGTGTACTGTCGTCTTTTTTTGCCGGGTTTGAAAGGCACGATACCCCCCGATGGTTTTCAGTGGCCACTTTACATGTGTTTGGTTTCCGATGTCAAGGATGCGGCAGCTTTCTTCTTCTTAACAGGTATTTTGCAAGCCCCGGATGGTCAGTCAGCGTCCAGAAAAAGCCGGCAGATTACCATCAGCGTCAAACCCCATCGTCTTTTTTCCAATAATGACCTCGAGATCACTGCGCCTTGCAAGTTCTTTTTCGTAGGCTTCCGAAACGTCAACTTCACTTAGCAGCGCAGTATTTTTAATGCGCATGATTTTTAATTTGTCTTTGGGAATCAAACCCACGCATTTTATCGCAATCTCAACGGCTTCACGATCATTTTTCATTGTCAGCGGGATTTTGCCCATTTCCGGACAGACTCCGGTAATCGTGTTGATGTTGAGTGCGTCCATGTCAATTTTGTCTAACAATCGCCGGGTAATAATATCTACAATCCCGACTCCCACGGCATTGCCCTCGGATCCTTCCGTAAGATCGCAAATCACGATGCGTTTGATTCTGGGGCTCTTCGGCTCTGCCGCGACCAGGGGCAAACCGATCCTGCCGACTACTTTGGTGTCGAAACCGGTGCCGCTGATATCCTTTCCCATTTCATCGATGATAATGATGTCGGCCTCGTCAAAAGGCAATGCCGGAGCGAACTGCTTGGCATTTGCGAACAGTCTTTTTTCCATCTCCCAAATGTCATCGGATCGGCAGATACCGATTTGGGCGGTTTGGCCGTATCCGTTTTCAACAACCCCCAAGCCGCATAAAATATTTGCGGATTGAATAATCTTTCGCGCCACGGTCAGTATTACTCTCGGATAGCCGAATGTCAACATGGCCTCATGATAGACGGCGGCGCCTTCCTGCTTGCCCAAACCGATGGCCATCATTTTGAGTAAGCCGCTTTCAAATTCGTGTTCAAATTCCGTGTGTTTTTTGATGCGATTAATCAGGACAATATGATCAGCCTCTGATGCTAATTTATCCAGATAAACGGCCAGGTGATCCTCCGTTTCTCCTACCCGCACAACTTCAAGGGATGATCGGATGGGGGCCCCGACATCTTCTTCAACAATTCCCAGATGCTCCAACACACGTTTTTGACCGGCAGCCGTAGCCGCGCCATGGCTTCCCATGGCCGGAATGATAAATGGTTCCAGCTTTAATTGCTTTAGATGAGAAATGACCGCTTTTACAATCACACCGTAATTTTCAATCCCGCGACTGCTGCAGGCTACCGCAGCCGTCTGTCCGGGTTTGATAGAGGTTTTCAGTTTCAAGTTCGCCAGTTGCGTATCGATTTCTTCAGCAATATTGTCCAAAGCAGTATCGTCGAAAGTTTGCCGGACACGAATCATATAGGGGTATTCCATTTTAGCTCCTTTCCTCATTATAGGCTCATGGTGGGATTTTTCAGACAACACGATGAAAGCGACTGAGGGTGTTCCGCCGGCGGATCAGACCCGCCGTTGACCCGGAAAATGGCTGGTTTAATCGGAAAAGCAACTGTAAAAGAGAGAATATCGAATAATGAATATCGGATATCGAATGTCGAAGGAAGCGATTCCATCCTTCGAAATTCTGCGGTTCGCCTGTTTTAAAATAGATAAAGCGTAGCGTCATCAATATTCGAAGTTCGACGTTGGGCGTTCGATGTTCGACGTTCAATCAATTCACTGTTACGGCCAGGCGGTGTTTCATACGAACCCGGTTGCCGGCAGCCGAAGCGACCAGTTTAATCAGAAAAAAATACATTTTTGTAATAAATGATGTTTCATATAAAACTTCGGTGTCAGGACGTGTCGGTATTAAATCCTGAAAACTGTATTCTGGAAGATTTTTTCCAGTAACCTTCACGGATAATTCGCATGGATAGTTCAAGATGTGCCCGGATTGCTTTTTCAGCGCTTTTTATATTCCGATCTTTAATCGCTTTCATTATCGGGTCGTGGGTGGAAACATACTGGTAAGCCGTTTCAAAAAAATCCTTCTCTATAGATAAAAAGACCTGCAATTGGCTTTCCAACGTCCGCCAGACTTCGAGTAGTTTCCGATGACCGGACAATTCGCAGATGGTTTGATGAAATCTTAGGTCTTCGGAGATCATTTGGTCTAAATTTCCGGTTTGTGAAGCCTTCTGCATGGACTGGATAATCGTTTCCAGTTTTTTTATTTTCTTTTCATCCAGATTCTCAATCAGAATTCTTACGGCCAACTCTTCCAGGGAGCTTCTCAAGGAATAAAGTTCTTCCATGTCCTTTTCGGTAAGCTGAGAAACGCGTGTTCCCTTGAATGGTTTTGTTTCGACAAGTCCTTCTTTTTCCAAATATCGCAATGCCTCCCGGATGGGAAACCGGCTTATTTGCATCTCTTCGGCCAGTTGCATCTCGACCAGGCGTTCACCTTGCTTTAGCTTTCCGCTTCTGATGGCATCTCTAATTGCTTTTAAGGCCTGATCCGTTAACGT
>JAJRVC010000662.1 GCA_024277475.1 Deltaproteobacteria bacterium | reverse complement strand
GCCTGTTTTCAGGGCCAATCCAACCATCGTTTGCGTCTATAGTTATTATACATCGCGGACAACGTACTATCTGGTTTAACCAGAAATAACAGAAGGATAAGAAAAATGTTCAAACTCGCAATTGTCGGTCTTGACACAAGTCATTCGATTAGCTTCACACAGCTCATCCAGGACAAAGAAGAAAAAATGGTTGACCAACTGCAGGTGGTCACCTGTCTGCGTTTCCCCAGCCCGTTTCAGTCGGAACCTGACCAGGACAAGCGCCGGGAAACCCTTGAAAATCTGGGGGTGAAAGTCACCCGCTCTTTTGAAGAGGCCGTTGAAGGGGTGGACGGTATTATGATCGAAATTAACGATCCCTCCAGGCATCTTGAGTATTTTGCCAAAGCCGCGGAACTGGGCGCGCCGATCTTTCTG
Organism: Deltaproteobacteria bacterium; assembly: GCA_024277475.1. The sequence continues at coordinate 8,235 of JAJRVC010000662.1, read as the reverse complement.
GATAAGCCGCTGGCGGACAATCTTGAAAACGGCATCAAAATCTATAATATCGCCAAAGAAAAAAAGATTAAAGCCTGGTCCTCTTCATCCCTCCGTTTCTCCCCTGAAATCATCGAATGCGCTTCAAAAGTCGACCAGCCGATTTTAGCCAGCGTCTTTGGCGCCCTTGGCCGGGCCGCCGCCGGCAGCTCGTTAATCTGGTACGGCATCCACACCTTTGAAATGCTTATGACCCTGATGGGCAGTGGCGCCAAATCAGTTTACGCGAAAGAAGACGATGGCGGCATAGTGTCTATCGTGGAATATGAAGGCGGACGACGCGGCATCGCCGAATGCAACAGCGGAATGGGTAATTATGGCGGTCGCGCCCAGAACAAAGAAATGGCGGAAAACTTTATCACCGCCGGCAGTCCTTATCCATATCTTATCAAGGCTCTTGAAAATTTCTTTATTGACGGCACCGTCCCCGTTCCTTTTGAAGACACTCTTGAAATCCAGGCGATAATGGACACCGCGGTAAAATCACTCGAAAGCGGTAAAGAAGAAAAATTATACCAATTCAAAAAAGTATGATATCGGAGGGTCGACCCTAAATCCCCCACTAAAGAAATTCCGCCGGTGGAATTGATTTCTTCGCTAACTTGTTCTATTTTATAACTCATTTTAACCTGCTTGGTTAGTTTGTTATTAAATTGTAATGTCAATGTAATATACTGCTAGCCAACAGGTTATCAATTAATTATTGTAATAATCCTGAATTTTATTCACGGATTATGGATTTTCATTAGTATTCTTCGCTTGAAACGATTTAAATAATTAGTTATTAAGTTGTTATATTTTCATCCCGGCGTAAAGATTTTATTAAAATCAAAAAGTCGTTCTATTTCCAGATTTTAAGTATTTTATAAAATCCTTTTGCTTATAGAAAATAATTATCTTCATCCATTGAATTATTAAATCGCTTCAAGCAGTATAACACTCAGTATAACAGTTTTCCTGGTCGACGTTCAATAAATTATTTTATAAAAAAGGCTTGACATATACTGTAATTGAATTACAATATATATTAAACTAGATCATAACATTTACGGTTAGAATAATGAAGAGTAAATATGACATTATCGCCACCCGCTTAAGGGAAGATATTGAAAAAGGTGTTTATACTGATAAATTGCCGTCGGAACGTCATCTGGCTGAAATATTTAAGACCACCACAGTGACGATTCGGCGGGCCCAGGATATCCTTATAGAGGCCGGATTACTGCGCAAGATCCAGCCGTTGGGAACATTTGTCGTCCCCCGGCATCGTCCGAAAATTAAGATTTCCCTTTTGAATCCCATGTTTTTCCCTGAAGCGGTAAAGGAAATTAATAAATCATTTATAAAAGCTTTCCCGGAAGTGGATGTTGACCTTCAGCAGGTCGTCTTTGACCCGGCAAAACTGGATGAATTTGATTTGGTGAGGGTGGCCGGTGTGTCACCGTTACCATACCCTGATTTCGCAATGCCTTTTCCTGAAAATCTAATCGAGAAATTCAGAAACGGGCAATATTTTCAGCAGGCTTTTGATGTTCACCGCGTCGGTGATTGCAATTATGGTATACCGTTACTTGTCTCACCGGTTTTAATGGCAATCAATCTGGATTATGTTAAGACCCGAAAAGTCCTGTTGAACCCGTATGCGATTGATATTGAATTACTCCTGGAGTTAGCGGCAACGGCAAAACGCAAAAAAGTGTTTTTATGGGACATTACTACTGTCCATTATCTGTTACGCTCTCTGGTTTTCAGTTCCGGAGATAAATCGAATTTGCTCTGTAATGTCAAGCCCGGCAGACTTCGCTCTTTAATGAAGAAGTTCTGGCCGTTATTGTCTACGGATTTGGTGAGTTCTGACCGGGAATCATTCAAAAACGGACAGGCGATTATGAGTTTTACCTGTCGTCAAGGTATGTATGAATATGATTTGGCTAAAACAGCGCTGTTGGCCTGGCCGGTGGAATTGTCTGACAAAATAAACCTGGCCGGAGAGTTTCTGTTTTTGAATAATCGCTGTCCGGTTCCGGATACAGCTATGAAAGTCGCGGTACATTTTATTTCATCTGAAATACAGAATATTATTGGCAAGTATCATCTGGGCCTGCCGGTACTTAAAAGCGCGGCTGTAGATTCCATTGATTCACATCTGTACCGCGATGATTTATTTTTTAATGAAATAAAGAATGTATATATCAATGATACCAGCGCCTATGATTTTAATCATCGTTTAAGGTATTTTGCCGGTGATATCGTTAATGGTTCTCTAAAACTTGATGCTTTTATGAAGCATTTGGAATATGAAATCGGTATGATTAAAAAGAGGGAACAGACCAAACAGCATTTTATGCTGGATGGGTTGTCACAGGCGGTTTGAAGTCTGGGTAGTACGCCATTAAAGGAGATGAAATGAGAAAGTTGAAAAATTTTACCCTTATTGAGTTATTGGTCGTCATTGCGATCATCGCGATTCTAGCGAGTCTGTTGCTTCCGGCGTTGAGCAGGGCCAGGGATACCACCAAGATGATCCAGAGTACTTCCAATGTGCGTCAGATAGGACTGGGGCTGTTCAGTTATGCAACTGACTATAATTCCCATCTGCCTTACAGTCGTTTTCCAGAACCGGGACAGAATTATTCCGTCGATCCCACTCCCAACGGGGCGTACTGGCAGGGGGTGATGTATCATGATGGCTATGTTCCCAACCTGGATACGTTCTTCAGCCCCGGTCATGATAAGGGACCGTTTACCAATTTCAATAAGTTAAAAACCAGCAGAACCTGGCACGAATGGCGATATGCAGATTACAGTTATAACTATAACGGCGCGATGCCGTGGCAATGGTGGGGAGGAAATCCGGGATACCCGACTTATCGGGTAGGCGCCAGCCAGCCTCCTCCGTCAAAATTACTTTTGTTGCTTGAAGGGGTCGGCACTTCCTGGTGGGGGCTTTCATCGGCTCTCGTGGGAGGAGGAACAACTCCTTTCACTTACCATGGTAATTTACCGCGGTTTTACGCTGATGGTCACGCCAATGCCAGGAAAAGCAATGATGTAGGCTGGGTCGGGAGTAATAAATTCGACGGTTATACTACCATTGTTAACTATTTTAAAGAGCCCTGGTACGATATGCGGTTTCCAAATCAGTGGTGATGGAACAGTATAATCAGTAAGCCGGTATTTTTTATTATTAACATTAACATTAACAATCACAAGGGAGCGTTTAAGCATTTATGCTGTAAATTGCTTTGCTCAGGAAGAACCCCGCCTGGCGGGATCCGTCAATAGTCAGGGAGTTTGTCCGCCGCGGTGAACTCACGTCATTTTTTTCCCTGATGACGTGTGACTTGTCACGCCATAGCTTGAAGAGCGACGGCGGAAGCGCAATAAGGCCCCATAGCTGATGACGATAAAATTTCAACAAGAATTATTTTCCAGTTGCGAAGGAGGATGAAAAATGACAATCAGTCTTTGGGAAAGTCTGGCTAAACGGACCGAAGTTATGGCGGAAAATGCCTTTTCGGATATTTTTTCACTCCAGGACTGGGAACTGGAGCGTCCCGCAAGACTCCGGGAATTTTTATCCGCTCTCGGCATCGGTGAACTGCCTGAACGTGGTGATTTGCGGATAACGGATTATGGAACGTTTTCCGGAGAGGGCTACACGGCCCGGAAGATCGGGTTTCAGATATTACCCGCCTGTTGGAGTTCCGCGGTCATGTATTATCCGGCCCCGGGCCATTCACCTTCATCGCCCGGTGTTCTTTATGTCTGCGGGCATGCGACAAACGGTGTATACCATTATCATCCTCATGGCATAATGTGGGCGCGGCGCGGCTACGTCTGCCTGATGGTGGATACCATTGAGCAGGCGGACAATCCCGGTGAGCACCACGGTCACAGTATGCGATTTCAGGATGCCTGGATATCACTGGGATACTCTTCGGCCGGTGGTGAAACCTGGAATTCCATTCGCGCGCTTGATGTTTTGGCGGAGGACCCGCGAGTGGATCCCCGACGACTGGGAGTGACTGGAGTGTCCGGAGGAGGCGCGGTCAGTTTTTATCTGGCGGCGGTGGATGACAGAATCAAGGCTGTGTCTTCTTTATGTGGGATCAGCACTCCGGTTGACGCGGTTCGCAATCGTCATCTGACCGGTCATTGCGACTGTTTTTATCCAGTGAATCTGTATAGGCGTGATCTCAGCGACTATGCGGCCCTGATAGCGCCGCGAGCCGCGATGTTTTGTTTCGCCGATCATGATACTTTGTTTCATCCTGCGGAAACGCTGGCATTTGTGGAACGGACCAGAAAAATTTATCAGCTATATAAACAAAAGGACTTTTGTCTTCGGGTAACTTGTCCAGGACCGCATGGAGACCATCCGGAGTTTGATAAAGCCACTGCGGAGTTTTTCGACAATCATGTTGCCGGAGAAAAAAGTCCGGATGTTTCTCGTAGGGATCCTGAATTTAAGGAACGGGAAATCAGTATTTTTAATGGTAAAACTCCTGAACCGAATCGCCTTGATCTTTTACCACACCTATTATCTGTTCGCTCCTCTATATCATTACCTAACGGACCAGAAGACTGGGAAAAGATCCGTGAACAAGCCTTAGGAACCTTGCCCTTTCCTTTGGATGATGGTACTCCCTCCCATATGCAGCTGGATGGGGATTGGCGCTGGGGACCGGTGGACGGTACTGCTGTCCGGGCCCACCGTGGTGAAATAGACGGTATTGATGTCTGGCTGAATGCAGTGACCCCTGTCGACAGTGCTCCGAAAGTGGTCATTGGTGTTGCCAATGCCGGGGAAAATTCTATGCAGGCAATGTGTGCAGTAGCAATTTCTCTTGAAAAAGATGTCGCGGCCTATGGCGGCTTTGAACCCCGTGCTGCTGGCAATAATATGCCGGTTGACATTCCTGAAGCTTTCCCTCCCGGATCAAGAATTCAATCAAGTCGTAAATTATTAATTCGAGCAATGGTTTTGACCGGTCAGACTCCTGCCCTTATGACTTTCCAGGACCTGAAACTGCTGGTGAATTATCTAACTCAATTGGAAGAAATGAAAGGACGGGAAATTTACTTACATGGCCGAGGTGACGGCGCAACCGCAGTCCTTTATCGAGGGCTTGTTGATGACAGGATCACCGGGGTGTTTCTTGAAGATCTCCCCAGCTCGCACCTGGTCGGATCTCCGATACCGGGAGTATCACGATCTTTTGACATACCACAGGCAGTAGGCCTGATGGCTCCGCGTAAGGTGGCCCTGATCAGACCGGGACACAGTTTCTGGAGTTGGCCAACCCGGGTCTACGAAAGACTGGGTTGCCCGGAAAATTTTATCACTGTGGATGATACTCGTCATGCTATGAGTAAATTGCTGAATAAAAGCATAAACAGGAAAAGAAAAAAATGAAAAAGGAAATCATTGATATTGCTGACCGCCGGGAACTCTTTGTCGATCATCTGCTCATCGAGCAATTGGACGGGGCCGTATTAAAGCTCCATAGTCAGTTTCTCGACTCCCACTCTAAAGATCAGGAGGTAACTTTTTCCGGCCATCCTGCCAAAAATGAAAAATCCTTTGCTTACAGCACGATCATCCTTGAGGATTCACGCTACAGACTCTTTTACCGGGGATATACCGGGAAGGATGGTTCCGACAAGGAAACCTTCTGCTGCGCTGAAAGTCACAACGGAGTTCAGTTCCACAAACCTGACCTTGGCATACATGAAGTCGAAGGCTCCAAGCACAATAACGTGCTGATCACCGGCGTCAAAGGCATCGCCCACAACTTCAGCCCGATGCTCGACCATCGACCCGGGGTTTCGGCTGAGCAAAAATACAAGGCGTTGGCAGGGACCGGTCCTGGCCTCGGAGCGTTCGCTTCCGCTGATGGAATTCATTGGGAGGCTCTAAGCGATGATCTGGTGATCAACGCTCCCTCCTGGAGCCCTCACAACTTTGATTCGCAGAATATCTCTTTCTGGTCCGAGTCGGAGCAATGCTACGTGGCCTACTATCGAACGTGGAAAGTGGGTGTAGAAGGCGTCATTCTGGATTTTCCCCAATATGGTATGCGCTGGATGTCCCGCAGTGTCAGCGATGATTTCATTAACTGGTCCGAACCCGTGGAAATCATCCCCGATAACGGCTGTTACGAGCATATTTACACGACTCAGACGGCACCGTATTTTCGTGCCCCCCACATTTATATAGCACCCGCCACCCGCTTTGTCCCCACCGGACGGGACACCTTTAAAAATACTGTAGATATTGCTTTAATGACCAGTCGTCCGGGAACGGTCGTGTTCAACCGGACATTCATGGAATCGTTTATACGTCCAGGATTGGATCAGCAACGATGGACGAATCGATCCAATTACATCACTCTGAACATTGTTCCGGTAAACGATGAACAAATGGTGATGTACGTCTTCGGGATTCACAACATCCTTCGTCGGCTGGTTCTGCGTATGGACGGCCTCGCTTCGGTCAATGCCGGTTATGGCGGCGGGGAACTTACCAGACCGTTTGCTTTCAAAGGTGACAGGCTGGAAATCAATGCCGCGACCTCATCGGTAGGAAGCGTTGCCGTTGAATTGCAGACCGCCGCCGGCCAACCGATCAAAGGATATTCACTGGCGGATTGCGCACATCTAAACGGTGATAAAATCAGTTGGACGGTGGGCTGGAAGCGCGATGGGGAAAACACGGAGTCGGATGTAAGCCGTTTTGCCGGTAAACCGGTCCGTTTACATTTTGTAATAAAGGATGCTGATCTCTATTCGTTTAAATTTAATCAACAAAATGACAATAATTAGCGAAAAGGATAAAAATGACTCGAAAATCAGTTCAAACATTTCTCCTGATCATGCTGGCCCTGGTTCAGATTCAAGCCACTGACTATTTTGTCAATCTTCAGGGCAGGGATGACAACGATGGTACCCAAGCAGGGAAAGCGTTTCGAACAATCCAAAAAGGTGTTAATACGATCAATCCTGGAGATACACTGACCATCGGACCCGGCGAATATTTCGAAAGTGTCAAAAAAGAAGATCTTGGTTCCGAAGAACAGGAAACCATTATAAGAGCTGAAATTCCCGGTACGGTTCTGTTGCGCGGTGATGTTCCCGCTCCTGAATTCGAAAAGGTCGATGGTTATCGTTTCGTCTATTCTGCTCCATTTAACCTTGAGCCGCAGGCGTTACTGGAAGTAGATTCCTTAAATGTTATTTCTAAACGGCCTAATATTCCTGCTCTGGAGATGAATCCGGGAACTTTTTACTATAATCCTGATAAGAAAATTCTCTATATGTCAAGCAGTGATATGCTGGCTCCCGCGCACCATCTTTACAGAATTTCCGTCAATCCGACCAGCGGTTTGTATCTGGTCAATCCTAAACGGGTGACTATAGATGGTATTTCCGCGACCGGATTTCACACCACCGCCACAGGTTGGTCATTACATTCAATCTGGGGAATCCGGCTTGATCATCCGGTTAAATGCGTCATTCGCAATTGTACAACCTTCCTCAACGGGGGCGGAATAACCCTATGGGGCGGTGGGCAGGATAATGTGATTGAAAACTGTGTCTCTTACGGCAATTTTTCACAGAACGTACCGGGTGGAAGCATTAGACGATTCGGCGGGAATAATGATGTGATCCGCAATTGTTATGCCTATAAATCGAAGAAAAGAGGAATTTCGTTCTATGGAAAAGGGAAAGGACCTGTTCTGCTTAAAAACAACCTTTGCTGGGGCAATGGTTTGATCGACTTCAGGATCAAAGGGCATGGGGACAAAGGTTCCGCTCGGGCTGAAAACTGTGTGGCCTTAGGTAACGGTATGGTTCATGACATTCATAATTGTTTAGTGGGTTCAAATGGTTATGTACGAAAGATGACTCCGGACAATGTTTTATTTGGAACCTATAGTGAAACCAGTCGCAACGAATTTGCCGATCCGGAAAATCTTGATTTCCGTCTACAGAGCACCTCCCAATTGCGCGGTGCCGGTGCTGAAAGCAAAGATTTAGGTCCTTTTCCGTATAAAGCTAATATTTTTTATGTCAGAACTGATGGCGATGATGAACGTGACGGTACTTCAGTAAGACTTGCCTGGAAAACTCTTTCTAATGCCTTTAAACATTTAAAAGAAGGAGATACCCTTTATCTTGAACCGGGCGTTT
>JAJRVC010000661.1 GCA_024277475.1 Deltaproteobacteria bacterium | reverse complement strand
GGCTTCGTCCCAGTTGGCAACCGACCCGTAGGGTAGCGCCTACGCCCCGGAGAAAATGTTGGAACTGTTGTTTCCAAACACGGATGAATTCAAAAAAATACTATATCTTAAACATGTTAGATAAATTTCGAAGCCCTCACTTTCATGAAATTAAAATCAGGAACCTTCGCAAATGCGACTGCTGCTTAACATAATTCTCATCTCTATAACCGTCCTGGCGTGCTATATGGATGATATTTACCTCTACTTTTGGCCGCCGGTGCCGGATAAAGCGATTAACCTGACGATTCGGTCCCGGCGAACCTTTATTTTCGACCAGCAGACAGCACTGGATGTCAAACGCAAAAAAGCGTTATCACAATATATCCCTGTGTACCGCTATACACCACCAGAGGTTGAAGCTTCCAAACAGAAGTTCGAGGAATTTGTTCGGGAAATTTCTACATTTAAGGAAAAAAGACAAAAGGGGGTCGAGAATCTCAGAAAACAACTGCAAAAGGAACTAGGTATACAGCTTTCTGTGGACAATATCATCCGCATTATTCAATACCGCGACCTGAATAACCTGCTTGAAGGTATTCTCACCATTGAAGAATCCATACAGCAAAACAATATTTTACGCAATCCCCGGGGCCTCATGGGGAAAAAATCCATTGAAATCCAGATGCCGAATTCCAACGGTGCCGTTACGCATCCCGTTGATGACCTTATCACTCTGGAAAAAGCCCGATTTCTCCTGGAAGAAAAAATTCGACAACTCTTCTGGCAGGTGGATAAGCGCGTGCTGAATCCAGTTGTCCGGGTTTCCCTCGCCACATTGCAGCCGAATCTTAAGTACGATCAAAAAGAAAATGAGCGCCGTTTAGATAAGATCAACCGGGAATTTCCCTCCGGAGTTGTTTCCTACAATCAGGGAGATGTTCTGGTAGCATTTCGGAAAATTTTGAGTGAAAAGGATGTACTACTGCTGAACGCCTACCAAAAGCATAAAATTGCCGAAATTTATCGGGATGTTCCCTGGACTTTTTTTACCATTCTTTTTATGGTGGTATTTTATAATCTATTTCTCTCAACAATTCTAACGGATGGATCCCGCAATAAACCGCCCTACCGGTTTTTGTTAACGTTGCTGATCACAACTGTTTTGATCCTCAATGGATACCTTGCTTTACTTCCGTTTCCCGTCTATGGTTTGCCCATTTGCATTCTTCCCATGCTCATCATTTTTTTAAACCACGGAAAAATTATCGCTACCGCCACTACGATGGTAGGAGCCATGCTGGTTAGCCTGTTTGCCGGGCCAACCTATGAGATCCTGCTTTTTTTTACATTCGGGGGGCTTGTGGCTGTGCTGGTTTCTTCGGGACTGCGAAAACGATTGCAAATTCTGGCGCCTTCACTGATGGTGGGATTTATCAACGCGCTCAGTATCATCGTCTTCACTATGGACTGGCAAGCTGTTTCATCACAAATTATTTCACCGCAAACCATAAACATAGAAAAACTGGTGCCTATCGTTGATGCGGCCTTGACATCGGATATCGCCTGGGCAGTTATCGGAGGCCTGGCCGCAGGGCCCTTGGCCCTTTTGCTATTGCCGCTGCTGGAACTCGGCTGGGATACGGCTTCGACTTTCAAGCTCAACCGGTATATGGATCTGAATCGACCGCTCATGAAAGAACTTCTTTCCAAAGCACCGGGAACTTACCAGCATTGTATGGCAGTTGCCTACCTAGCCCAATCCGTAGGTGAGGCCATCGGTGCCGATACCCGCTTATTGAGGATTGGTGCTTATTATCACGACGTCGGCAAAATGGTAAATCCGAAATTTTTCATCGAAAACCAGTTCAATGGTGAAAATCCTCATGATGTTCTGGAACCCCGTGAGAGCTCCAAAATTATCTTGAATCACGTCAGGCGCGGCATGAAAATCGGCCTGGAGGCGGGATTGCCAAAGGTTGTTGTGGATCTGATTTTGCAGCACCACGGGACCCAGTTAATGGAATATTTTTACAATATTGCCGCCAAGGCTTATCCGAACCGCACGATTCGTGAGGAGGAATTCCGCTATCCGGGCCCGAAACCCCAGAGTGTCAATGCCGCCCTGTTAATGATCTGTGATGCAGTAGAGGCCGCTTCCCGCTCGTTGCTGGACCCGAATCGCAAAGAATTTAGAAAAATGGTTCGCCTCATCCTGGTCAAACGCATCGTCGACGGTCAGTTTTCCGAATGCGACCTGTCCTCACGGGACTTTTCAAAAATTGTCATTGCATTAGTCGATGCCCTTGAAGCCTCGTTCCATTCCCGCATCCAGTACCCGTGGCAGGAAAAAAAGAAACCACCCCCATCAAAGACAAACTGGACGGTAGGCCAAGACGGTAAAGATGATCGGAAGGATAGCGCCTTTCGTCTTTAACGCCTATGTTAAAACAAAGATAAATACGATTTACGGCTGAATTTGTGCAGGACCGGTGTTCCCATCCCATGCCGAACTGCTTTTAAGGTTTTTTCTTTATCGATCGGAACGGTACCCGCGAGCATATGTACCGGTAAATGTTCAAATGCTTTACCCGCCATGGGGGTGCTTGGACCGAGCATTACCGTTTTTACTTTTACACTGACATTTGCCAGGATTTCTTCGGTGCTTTGGTTTAATATCGAGGTGGATGTCAACAACAATACCTCTGCCCAATTCCCTAGTTTATGATAAAAATCCTTCTTGTGACCCAGGCTCCGGGATTCATCTAAAATCTCCAGGGGAACCTTTTTCTCCTTAAAATTTCTTGCCAAAGGGCCAAAGAAGCCGACCATGGCTATTTTGGAGTTTGGTCCTATTTTAAACTTATCATACATGAGGCTATTATCACTATCCTCGGGCAGTGCCAAAGCAGTGTCATAGTTGAGTGCGTTGATTAGTGCCAGCGCCATGCTTCTTTCAACGCAGTTGTCGCTTTTTATTTTTTCCAGCAGCAGGGAAGCTGGCTTTGCTTCGTAATCAATGTGTTGATTTAGAACCATGCAGGATCTTTTGTCACCAAAGTAGGTGTATGATAGTCCGATTCCACCGTCTGATGTCGTCACGGCGGTATAACCGAGTCCGAGGTTTAATACTTCAACATTTACCTTCCGGGCCCTACTTCTGAACAGGTCATATAGCTTTTGATTTAATTGCATCATAAAGGATTTTCCCTTTTGTCATAATTCTTTATAGAAGGATACTGATATTAATGCAAATAACATCGGCTTGGGTATCAATCGTGGATCTTTGCATGATCCAGCAGCATTCGTCGGAAAACGGTAAAAAATTGCTTTAGCGTCTCTTAAGGCGCCGGCGGCCAAAAAACCGGCAGTACCACCATCAAAACCACCAGCGTCACCAGGGTCAACAATCCGCCGACTTTTAAATAATCCCCAAAGCGGTAACCACCCGGTCCCATCACCAGGATGTTGGCAGGATGTGATATGGGTGTGGTAAAACTGGCGGAGGCCGCCATGGATATGGCCATCAGCAAAGCGTAGGGCGACAGCCCCATATCGGCGGCGGTATTCAAGGCAATCGGCGCCATGAGGACCACCAGTGCAGCCGTCGGTACAAAACAGGTCGCAATAAAGGTCAATGCGATCAGGCCGAACATCACTGCTTTGGGCCCAAACGGACCTACCAAAGCGACAACCCCCTCGGCAATCAGCCTGGCCGCGCCGGTTTGATCCAAGGCGGCACCCAGCGGGAGCATTCCCGCAATCAGGAATACCGCCTTCCATTCAATCTGTCGATAGGCTTCTTCCATGGTTAGACAGCCGAAAAGTACCATCAGAGCAGCCCCCACGATGGCAGCAATGTATATCGGTACCCACCCCAATATGACCGGCAGCAGAACGCCACCCATGATTGATATGGAGATTTTCATTTTTTCCCGGCGTAATTCCGCCTGGGCTGTTTCCGTCAGGACAATAAAGTCGGGTTCACGACCCAGTAGTTTCAATTTTTCCCGGCGGCCCAGCAGGAGCAATGCATCGCCAAACTGAAGATCCATATCCCTTAGATTGGAACGATGGGCCTGCCCCCTGCGCCACAATGCCAGGACATTGAGACCATATTTTTCGCGAAAATTAATTTTCCGCAGAGTTTTGCCTTCCAGGGTCGTACGCGGCGAAAGAATAGCTTCAACCAGACCGACGCTGCCGGAAACCAGCGTCTCCATGTCTGGATGGGTTCGACGTTCAAGCACCAATTGTCCGAGTCCGTGCAAAATTTTAAGGTCCGACAGGCGACCTTCGACCACCAGACGATCACCAGCCTGCAAGACTTCTTGGGGTTCCGGCATGATGATGGGGTCTTTGCCGCGCAGAATCCCCAGAACCCGGCTTCCCAGAGCGTCTCCCAGACGGCTTTCTTTCAAGGATTTTCCAACCATGGCTGAATACAACGGTACTCTCATGACCATCAATCTTTCGTGCAAATTGTAGACTTCGGTAAGTTCGGATCGGTCAACGTAGCGGAATTGATCAAAACCGGGCGTAACTTTAAAACCCGCCAGACGTTCATCAGGGCCAGCAATGAGAAGCATGTCTCCGCGCTGCAGTGGCTCATCCTGGAGATTTGTCCGCTTAATACTGCCGTTTCGGCGAATCGCCAGAACATTAGCTCCGAAAAGTCCACGAAACCCGAGTGAATTCAGCGTGCTGCCGACAAAACGCGAGTTGCCCGGCAACAAAACTTCAGCAATTTTAACGTCATCCAAGTAAGGTTCCTGGAGGTCTATTCCACCCTCTTCAACGATAAGCTGATGCCAGTTTTTCAATTCATTCAGGTTTTCAATACGGCCTTCAACCGTCAAACGATCGCCTGCCAGCAGGATATCGGTGGGTCCCGGCACCAGCATTGTTCGATCACCACGCGAGATGCCGATTACATTCCATCCCAGGACCGAGCCCAGTCGAACTTGCGCCAGGGTTTTATTCACAAGGATGGAGTCAGCAGGAACACGGATGTGAAATAGTCGTTCCTGCAAGTCATACTGGGTTTGCCAGTCGCTTTTTTCGACCTTCGAAGATTCTTTGATAACATCGCGTTGGGGCAGCAGGTGACGACCGATAAATGCCATAAACACAATACCGGTAAACATAACGATCAGACCAACCGGTGTAAAATCAAAAAACGTAAATGCCTTGAACCCTGCATCTCTCAGGGCGTCGCTGACGAGGATGTTAGGCGGAGTTCCAATCTGGGTGGTCAGACCGCCTAGCAGGGAACCGTATGCCAGCGGCATCAACAATCTTGAGGGGGGTCTTGCCGTATGGCGAGCGATATCCATGACCACCGGAAGCATCAGTGCCGCCACGGCCACATTATTCATGATGGCCGACATCACACCGGCAGTGGTCATGATGACAACAATCATCCTCAATTCGCTGTTGCCGGCCAGTCGCAATACAAAGTGGCCGATGACATTTGCAACTCCCGTGCGGGTCAAGCCCCCGCTGAGAATGAATACGGCCCACACCGTGACTACCGCCGGATTGCTGAAACCCGACAGTGCTTCGACAGGGCTGACCAGACCAATCAAGGCAACCGCTCGCAGCGACAACAGGGCGGTGACTTCCATGGGAATCCATTCAGTGACCAGAAACACAACGGCTACAGCGAGAATGAATAATACGATAGCAATATCCGGCGTCAAGAAATAGATCCTTCAGAACGGATGAATGAATTTAGAGAACAATTGTTAAAAACAATAATGCAATCCCTTTTACTTTAACAGGCTTATCAGTGCCGGGTTAAGTCTGTCCGGCAAATTTGAGTCAAGGGTACCAGCAACTGTATATTTATGATCTCTCCGCCGGATAATTTCTGACGGTCTTCCGGTATAACTATCAACGCCTCTTTTGCGGCCATGGATTGTAGACTGCTTTTTAATCCGGCCGGACAAACCCATAGCTGATCTTGGCGATACTCGAGACGGGCATGAACAAAATCGGTCCAGCCATTTTTCCCTTTGACCGTTTCAGATAGGCGGGCTGCGGCAACAGGGAAAAAAACCGGATGATCCCCCTTCATTTTCAGCAAGGCGGGGATGGCGAACTGAAGAAAGGCCATTTCATTGGAAGGAGGGCCTCCGGGCAGGCAGAAAAGGGGTTTTTTATCTATCAAACCGAAGCCTGCCGGTTTTCCCGGCCCCATGCGAACCCGGTGGTAAATGCCCTGCCAGTTCAAAGATTCCACGACATCTAGGATCAAATCCCGCTCGCTACCCCAGGCACCCCCGCTGGTTAATAAAACATCTACATCCGGCAAACTTTTTGTAATGGCATGTTTCAGGTCTTTTTTGCGATCAGAGACCCTCTCCGCTGTATAATCCAACCCCATCAGGCAAAGCCAGGAGCACAGCTCCACCATATTGCTTGCATACAGCTTACCTTTACTTAAAGGTTCTCCTGGAAGCACAACTTCGTCTCCGGTGGCAATCACTGCCACTCTGGGTAATTTATAAACCAGTACCCCATCCAGACCGGCCGCCGCCAGAAGGCCGATTAACGCCGGGGTCAGCTTCCTGTTTTTTTCGGCGACGATCTCCCCCCGTCGGATATCCCTTCCCAGAGCAAGAATGTTACGTCCCGCGTCGGCCGTATCATGGACAAGTATTGTACTTTTTTCCCGCCGACAAAACTCTTCCGCGAGGACGGCGTCGGCACCGTGCGGTAAAGGAGCGCCGGTGGTTATGCGAACTGTTTGTCCCTGCTTGATCCTAAGCTCGTGGGAAGTACCCGCCACAAGATTGCCGACGACCTTCAATATTACGGGGGATGGGCTGCAAGCTTCTGATATATCCGAGGATACAACCGCATAACCATCTTTGCGGGAGCTATTGATTGACGGGCAGTCTACCTTGGCTGCAACATCTTCTGCAAGAATTCTACCCGTTAACCGTCTCAGTGGCAGGAATTCCTTTTTGCCAACCGATACGTTTGACAGGGTTAGATCAAGTGCATCTTTGAAACCGATAAATGTTTGCATATAAACGCTAAGATCGTTTGCCTAAACGGATAGGTTCCAGGTTCAAAGTTGACAATCTCGTAAAAAGTCAAAATTCTTGAATTTTGATCTTATAACCTACTGTAATTATTAAGTGCGAAATTTTATTTTTGTGTTTTTTGTGCCTTTTTGCGGCCACATCAAAGTTAACAACCAATAGAATTTACTCACAATAGTAAAATCCAGGATACCCGATTTACACATGATTTATACCATACCAGATTGAATTTTTAAGCAATTCTATCGATTTAAATAAAAAAGACAGAGCAAAGTGATACCACAAATCTTCAATATTCGATCCCGGCTTGTCCGCATTAAGTCACTAGGTGGATATCATCACCACACCGAATTTTACCCTCTTCCAAAACCCGTGCAAAAACCCCCTCTCGCGGCATGATGCAGTCTCCGGCCTTATAATAAATGGCACATTTATTATGGCATTCTTTACCGATTTGGGTGATTTCAACTAAAACGGACTCTCCCAGTCGAACCCTGGTTCCCAAAGGCAGCGTTTTCCAGTCAATTCCGGTGGAGGCAATGTTTTCAGCGAAATCACCGAAGGTTACATCAAGTCCCTGTGCTTTTGCACTCTCGATACTTTCCGACGATAAAAAGCTTACCTGTCGATGCCATTTCCCGGCATGGGCGTCTCCTTCAAGACCGTGGTCTTTGGATATAAACGCTTCGTCAACCGGTGTCTTACGGGTACCTTTTTTTTTGCTGATGGCGATTGATACTATTTTCATTATCTGGATTCCCTTTCCATAAAGGAGCCGTTTAAATCACAAAATAAAAACATAAAAAATATTCGTTACTTGATGCTTGATATTTTCTCAATTCAGGGGTCCGATTGTACTTGAATTTCTCACATAATTTACGTCTCGGAATATCTACAATCTACTTATAATATAGATATTTATTGGGATTTCTGAATTTTCCCCGGAAATGGAATGATGGAATTGTTCCATCATTCCAATTGTGAGCGAAACGAACTAACTTGTTTATGGAGCACATCATCAGGTGCCATTGCCGATTAAAAAAATACCATAGGTCGCCCGCAAATTGGGCAGGACAGCAATTATTTTCCCGAATCTGTTTTCCGAATGGGTATTTATAGCAACTCCTTTTAAAACATTAAAGCCGACTTCATGGATAAACTTTCTAAAGTCCTTGATGGTAATAATACGAATGTTCGGTGTGTTATACCACCCATACGGCAATTGTTTGGTAACGGGAGCATAACCGGACAACAACAGCTGCAGCCTGCAGCCCCAGTAGCTGAAGTTGGGGAAGCTGACAATTCCTTTCCTGCCGATACGAAGCATGGATCGTATCAAGGCATCGGGTTCGTAAACCTGCTGCAAAGTTTGACTCAAAATAATATAGTCGAAGCTATTTTCAGGATAGTCGAGAACTTCTTCATTGATGTCACCCTGGAGAACCGACAAGCCATTTTCAATACATTGGGCAACCTTGGATTCATTATGTTCGATTCCGTTGCCGGTCACCCCCTTATGGTGTATCAAAAATTTCAGCAAATCACCTTCACCACAACCAAGATCAATCACCCGGGACCCCGGTTCAATCCACGAGGCGATGATCTGCAGATCAAATCGCATTTTATTATTTTCGGGTTTCGTTGTAGACACGCTCTAAAAAACCTCTGATCAAAGCGAATAACCGCACATTGGATAACAAAAAGGCATCATGGCCCCACTTGGCTTCGATTTCGCAAAAGCTGACATCCAGTCCGTTTTTCTTCATGGCCTTGACCATGGCCCGGGATTGGTAGGTTGGATACAGCCAGTCGGATGTAAAAGAGACAACCAAGAATTTTGCATCGGTCTTTGAAAACGCTTTTACTTCGGAACCATCACCATGTTGTTTTTCCAGGTCATAATAATCAGCTGCCTTGGTGATGTATAAAAAAGAGTTGGCGTCAAAGCGTTCCACAAAAATTTTGCCCTGGTAACGTAAATAACTTTCCACCTGGAAGTCGACATCAAAGTTAAATGAAAAATCGCTTTTATCCTGCAGGCGGCGTCCAAATTTATGACGCATGGATTCATCGGACAGGTATGTGATGTGACCGATCATGCGGGCTACCGCCAGTCCGAGGTCCGGTTTCGGTCCAAAGTAATAGTCTCCATGGTTCCACTTGGGATCGGCCATAATCGCTTGTCTGGCCACTTCGTTAAATGCGATGGTCAAAGCGGAGTGTCGGGTAGTGCTTGCCAGTGGAATTGCAGCAGTCACCATTTCAGGGTACCTGATACACCACTCCAACACCTGCATCCCCCCGATGGATCCTCCCACAACGGCCAGTATTTTTTTTATTCCCAAATGATCCATCAATGCTTTTTG
>JAJRVC010000660.1 GCA_024277475.1 Deltaproteobacteria bacterium | reverse complement strand
CCCCCAGCGCGGTCTGCAGCGGCAGATGCTTGAAAATCTTGCCAATCATAAAAATAGAAAGCCGAATTCAACCTGACATGACCGTCCGCCAGCGTGGCTTTAAAACCAGCCTCATATGCCATTAAAGTTTCAGATTCATAAGGAAGCAATTCATCACTTCTAAATGAGATCGCAGCAGGAAATCCACCACCTTTAAAGCCTCTACTGATATTAGCATATATTAAAAGGTCCTCATTCGCTGTATAATCAACCCCGATCTTTCCACTCCATTCATTTGTATCAATTTTGTCAGAAAAATCAGCAACAGGGGTAGGTCCAGAACCAGCTAGAGTTCCGCCATAATTAAACGCACGATCTTCGTTAGTATATCGAGCCCCACCAATTAGGCGCCAGTCTTCTGTTATATCCCATTCGATTTGTCCAAAAGCAGCCATACTTTTGGTGTCTTGTGTATAAGCTGAAGTAAACCGACCTGAAAAAGCCGCGTGATCACGAAAATTGAAATCAGCAAAATCAAAATTGTCATCCTTACTGTAATAAGCACCAACGACCCAGTTAACGCCATCCCAGGTTTCATTAGAGGTTAACCGTAATTCTTGAGAGAAACTTTTTATTTCCATTCGCCGCAAATTGTCACTGATGACAAATGGAGATCCTCCCTGATCAGAACCCAGCGTGCGATCAAATTTACGGTAAGAGGTGACAGAGGTGACAGAAAAACGCTCAAGATCCCAAATAAATGTCGGTGCAATTCCCCAGGACGTTGCATCAATTCTGTTCCCCTGCGAGAAACTGGCAGCGACTGTGCGCGGGCCGTCCTGATCCTGAACAATCTCAAGTTCCGGCGTAAGTGCAGTTCCGCCAACAGAATCCCGGCGTTGCGCAAAAGAGGCACAATTAATTTCGTCACGAACTCCTATCTCTCCGAACGAACAAAAGCCCGGCGAGCCATCAGCGTTCAAATTACCCGCATGCTCAAAAGCCAATACCTCAGATTGGTCTGTCGCATAATCAGCCACCAGAAACATTCTAAAATTTTCACTCGGCTCCCATAACAGGGTCCCCCTATACGACTTTCTGTCAACTTCGCCATTATTTTCATCTACTCCGACGCCGCTATCTGGGCCGAGTTTCAGTGTTTGCCATCCATCACGTGTTACAATTTTTGTGGCTACACGAGCAGACAGGGTGTCCGTCAAGCTGCCCCCTATGGCTCCTTCAAATTCAAACCTGTCCAGTTCGCCAATATTTATACTTGCCCGCGCATCAAATTCCTGAGACGCCTTATTCGAGACAAATTTGATCCCCCCGCCTGTCGTATTTCGTCCATATAACGTGCCCTGCGGCCCTTTAAGAACCTCAATGCGCTCAATGTCAAATATCTGAAATCCCAGCATCACATGAGATGCCAACGCAACATCATCAACATAAGGCGTAACAGAAGGGTTTTGATTGGTTTGAACGTCGTTCATTCCAATGCCACGAAGTGTAAATATAGGATCAGACTCTACTATTGCACTGGCATTCATTGATAAACCAGGCGTGAATGCAGCAAGATCACGAGGCCGTCTAATACCAAGATCTTTTAAAGCTTCCCCACTAAAGGCTGTTACTGAAATAGAGACGTCCTGAATACTTTGCTCGCGTTTTTGTGCCGTAACAACTATTTCATCAAATACAGTAGTTCTATCTTTTGTCTCACTTTCTGACGCCATTGATGTAAGCGGCATAGCTGTCGATAACAAAAGAAAACATGATCCAAAAGAAATTTTCCCAAGATAAGCTAGTGATGTTCTCGAAATACCGAGATATCTTTGGTGATAATTCATTTAATATACTCCCATTTGCGTTAATGTTTTTAATTCTTACGAAATATTCAATATGGGCAATATATCTTTTATGATTATACTTATCAAGCAAATTAGTACGTTAGTGCTAATTTATTAGTATCTTAGTCCTAATTTTAGATTTGTTTAATTGAAAAAACAATTGATATATCAGGCAGTTATACCAAGAAATAAAATAATCTATAATTTTAAAGAATAAAGCATTTCGAAACGATACTTGCTTGGTCACTTAATTTCAGGGCAAGCCAATCCGGCTATAGTATAGGCTGCACGCCGGGCACTGGCAGCTAGTTCCTTGTGTTGTTTTTTGTTGCCGCGCGTGCTGCCTATAAAGAGCATCATGCCCCGTAACATCGCATTTATCACGACCGCTTTTTGATGACATTCGCTTGATTCTAGGTCAGGTTTGATAGCCGCTAACATATCAGCCAGTGTAACAATGGACAGGTTTATGGCTTCGGTCACCTTTTTGCGCACATATCTATTATGAGAACTAAATGCGTATGTCTCCCAAGACTGTACATCATAGTTCCGGCTTCTTTTTAAAGAAATTTCAAAATCTATATATTGGGAAAACCTTTCAAGAGGAACGTCCGAAAACTTTTTAAATGCCTTGGAACGGGCCTTTTCTAGGTCATCAATTAAACTATCAAAAAGAGCATTAATAATTAAAGATTTATTGGCAAAATGATAGGTTATATTGCCTTTTGATATTCCCATGGATTTAGCAATATTATCAATAGATAAGGCACCATGCCCTTCTTCAATTAAAATTCTGATGGCAGTTTGGGTTATTTCATCCCGTGTTGAACCAGATTTTTTTTTGGGCATTATATTACCTTATTAAAGTTCGCTATATTTAAGGCGAGTCTTACTTATAATTAAAATAAACGCAAATCTTATTGTAGAATTATACGAACCCGTGGGGCTTTTCATGTAAACTAATTATATGAAATATTTAGAATAGCCAATGATAAAAAGAGATTAAGGGTAAACTGTATCATGTGCAGGAAGAGATAGTCCCAGGCCCCTGCAGTGGCTTCTAAAGCAAGAAGGTCATGCTGTTTAAATCGTATCATCCGGTGAAATTTTTTGGTCATGTAAATCCAATCATGAAAGCTTCAGAATTACATAAAATTCCATAACTTAAATTTTTCACCATTTTGCCCAAATACGGACATAACACCAATATGACCCCACGCCGCGCGGCCAATTGGTACCTGAAGGAAAAACTACTTCGTTTCATATAGTTAACCATGATTTGAGCCAGAAGGGTGTTAAATGCCAATGCCGGGTCAATTTTAAATGCTTATTGACACCCAAAAACGAGAAAACTCCCGGGAAAATGTTCGCGGATAGGAAAAATATCAGCCAAAAAAATCCTCGTGAGATTTCCGGGTAAATAGTAGTATTTGATATTGGAGGGTTTTTGGTTCATCCTAATCGTTATAAGGAATGAAGATGAGACAAAAAACCGTACGCAAGTCAACTGCTTCTAAATAGTTAGCACTAGATGCTGAGTAAGCGGTTGCCCACGACCCCCCTTGACTTATTCTATATTTGATATGGAAAGACGGTTTTTCTATTTTTTTGATTTCCGGGGTTTCCATTTTTTGGCTAATTTTAGAACTTCCAGCTTCAACTCATCAGTGTCGGGGGTATTTGGGTCGAAGTCTGAGCCATACCATTCCATAATATCCTCATGTTCAGGATGTTTCGGGTCGGCAATTGCTTCCAGAAAATTTTCATACCCGGGAGGACCACCAACATCTTCAGGCGGGCATTTTCCGGATAATGCGATAGGCTTTGGGT
This sequence comes from Deltaproteobacteria bacterium, assembly GCA_024277475.1. The sequence continues at coordinate 5,674 of JAJRVC010000660.1, read as the reverse complement.
AAAGTTCGCCCGGTACAGGACTGGTAATTTTGCCCAACTTGATTTGATGATCCCAACCGTCACCAAAGTCATAAATATAATTCAGACTTTGGATGCCAGTATCTTCTATCACGTCCCGTAATGTGGTCTTGTGAGCAGGCAATATATCGCTGCCAAAATCCGGATCTGGCACCCTCCAACCAATATTTGCGGCCATAAACTCATAAAGGTGGCAGTTATCCCAGCCCATAGCAGCCTGAATGGTCAGGTGAAGTCGATCAAGGCGAATATTAAGAGGAACCTTAAGGGTTCTCGTCACTGTTGGAGAGACATAGTCCAATGTGATTTTCAATTCGATGATACTCATGCTGCGCTTTCCATCCGGGTTTGTTGGTTAAAATTCCAGGGGAGGAGTTCATCGACGCGGTTGATCTTGTGATCTGCGATACGGCTAAGGACATCTGTGAGCAAGGCTTGCGGGTCAACGCCATTAAGCTTGGCCGTTTCGATGAGTGTATAGGCAATGGCCGAAGATTTTACACCCTGGTCAGACCCCATAAAAAGATAATTCTTGCGGCCAATGGCAATAGGCCGGATAGACCGCTCGGCAGTATTATTATCCAGTTCCAGAAAACCATGCTCCAGATAAGGCGTCATACGTTTCATGCGTGAAAGAGCATAGCGAATGGCCCCGGCGAGGGTAGCTTGCCAGATTTACAAGCGTTCAATCGGGTTTGCAGCCAGGCTTCCAAATCTTCAAAGAGTGGTTTGGCTCTGGCCTGCCTGATTTCTCTGCGCTCTTTCGGAGGCTTACCCCTTGCGCATTCTTCAACTTTATAGAGTTCAGCGATCCGTTTCAGGGCCTCGGCGGATATATCTGATCCTTGGGATTTATGGATATCAAAGAACTTTCGACGTACATGCGCCATACAGGCCATTTCTGTCACCTTGCCTTTGTCGTAAAGTTTATTGAAGCCGGTATAACCATCCGCATGCATCCAGCCTTTATAATCCGCCAGATGTTCAGCGGGCCATTTGCCTCCCCGATCAAGCGTATAGCGATAATATACCGCAGGAGATGTGTCTCCAGCCCAAGGCCTTTCATCGCGCACGTAAGTCCAGAAGCGTCCTGTTTTGGCTTTGCCTGTTTTGGGGGCCTGAACCTGAACCGTCGTATCATCGGCAAAGATCGCCTGTCCTGCCTTGACATGTTGGCCTATGGCTTCAGCCAACGGCTCCAACAACGTGGCTGATGCGCCAACCCAACCGGCAAGTGTGGAGCGGTCGATCTCGACCTTCTCACGGGCAAATATCTGGCTTTGACGATAATATGTTGCGTACAGAATTATGTTGCGGAGGCTTGGATTCTCCTTGATAGACCTTCCTTCTGTCGTAATCTCCGCAACATAGTCTTTTGCATCACATCTGTTGTCATAATCCAGTTTCCAATAACAACAAGGAAACAAGATTATGTTTGAACTTATTTTCACCCGACCGTCTACAATCATGCAGTATCGTTCTGCACCATTGCTTCAGGAGCGGCTCCGCTACCTTGCCCATTGTGAGCAAATCGGCATCAAGCCTGAGACACTGTGCAAGATTGCCTCCCATCAACTGAAGCTTGTGCATATTCTCGATTTGCAGGATGATGATTTGAATCTGGGCAAAATTGAGGCCCGATTCAGGCAATGGTCTTTGGCTGAGGAATACAAATCACGACCTCATGCACAGCGACGGTTCTTCAATCACACTGAGCGATGGATGCGCTTTCTGGGCTGGCTTGAGGAACCAGAAGCGCCGAGTCACGCCCATGCGCAGGAGGTTACAACCTTTGCAGCCCGTATGTCTTCAGAGAACGGATGGTCTGATGCTACGCTCGAAGGATGCAGCCGAACTGTCAATTGCTTTTTCTTCTGGCTGGACGAGAGAGGCGCCGATCTGGCATCAGTCGAGATCACTATGATCGATCAGTTCATCGCGCGTTATCACGCGCGCGGTTACAGTCGATCAACGATCCATCTTTATGCGCAGCAACTCCGTCGTTTCTTCCGGTTTGCCGAACAGCAGGGTTGGTCCAGGCTGGGCCTGGCCGACGGGATAATGCCGCCCCGGCGTTATCCCGGCGAAACGATTCCGAAAGGATTGAGCCGAGACGAGGTCATCCGCCTGCTCGCCACCACTGAGGGCGGCGGCCCCTACGACATACGCGCCCGGGCGATCCTGATGCTGCTCATCACCTACGGTCTGCGCGCCGGTGAAGTCAGTGTCCTTAAGCTCAGTGATCTGGACTGGGAGAAGGATATGTTACAAGTGCGTTGCCCCAAGCCCGGGCGCACGCACCTCTATCCGCTCTCACGAGGCGTCGGGCAATCGATCCTGCGCTATCTGCGCGAAGTGCGTCCCGCGCACCCCGAACGCAGGCTGTTCCTGACGATGAGGGCTCCGATCAAGCCACTTAGCCGGGGAGTGATAAAGGCGATTGTCTGCACCCGTGTTAAACGCCTCGGGATTACCGGCAAACGTCGCGGTCCGCATGCGCTGCGCCACGCCGCCGCTCAACATCTCCTTGATCAGGGACTGTCGATGAAGGCGGTCGGCGACTATCTCGGCCATCGAAGTGTAGCGGCCACCTCAGTCTATGCCAAGGTGCAGCTCGATATTCTCCGCGAGGTTGCCGAAATTAATCTGGAGGGGCTGTTATGATTCTCCACGACGCGATTGACAACTATGTAGCGTGGCAGCGGGCCCATGGCGCCCGCTTCATTACGAGCGCACGCACATTGTACCAATTTTGTAAGAATGTCCCTGAGCAGGTGCGCTGTGATGCCGTGACAGAAAAAGAGATACGCAAATTCCTCGCCGGAACCGGACCGCTCACCCGTTCTCGCGCTAACAAATATGGTGCCCTCGCCGGATTTTACCGTTATGCGATCAGCCGCGGTTACGCCGCCCGGTCGCCGCTGCCAGCGGCGGACGAAGAGCCAAAACAGCAGCTATCGGCCCCGTCTTACATCTACTCCCGCGAGGAACTGCAGCGCCTGATCAAAGCCATTGATATCAGCCGCAGGCGTGCTATCCGGCTCGATGCCGATACATTCCGTATACTGCTCTTAATCCTGTACGGGGCTGGTCTGAGAACCAGCGAGGCGCTCCACCTAACCATAAGGGATGTCGACCTTGCGGACGCCGTACTGACGGTGCGGAACACCAAATTTTACAAGAGCCGCCTTGTTCCCGTTGCTCCGCAGCTCGCCAGCGCCCTTAGGGCCTATGCCGAAAGACGTTCGGACCGTCCGCTATCTGAAGGGACAGAATCCGCCTTCCTTGCAAACCGCGACGGAACACAGGTGAGGAAGTACAATGTTGATTATGCGTTTAATCAGCTGCTCAAGACCGTCGGAATCAGCCGCAAGGATGATGGTCGGCGCGCCCCGTGTCTGCACGCCCTACGCCACACTGCGGCCGTGCATCGGCTGACGTCCTGGTACCGCGAAGGAGCAGATGTGCAACGATTATTGCCAGCGCTCTCGACATATCTCGGCCACGCCAAGCTGGACGACACAAGTGTCTATCTGTCTATGACGCCGGAACTCTTACACGAAGCGTCGGTCTGCTTCGACCGCTACGTCAATGGAGGGTGCCATGCGTGAACCTCGCACACTTGGCCCCTGGCTCCGACGGTTCCTGGCCGATTACATCGTCACCGAGCGCTGTCTCGCCCGCAACACGCAAAAGAGCTACCGTGACAGTTTCAAGCTACTGCTACCATTTATGAGCGCCAAGGCCCGCAAACCAGTGGATCGTCTGGATGTCGAAGATATCACTCCGCCACGGGTGCTGCAGTTCCTTGCCCATCTCGAAGAGGACCGCAGCTGTTCGGTACAGACCCGTAATCAACGCCTGACGGCAATCCGGTCCTTTGCCCGCTTCGTCGCCAGCCGTGATCCGGCCCGTGTCGCCTGGTGTGGGCAGATCCGCGCTATCGCAACGAAGAAGGCGGCACAACAGCCGATATCATGGATGACCAGGAATGAGATGGAGGCCTTAATCGCAGTTCCTGACCCCAAGACGCTGCGGGGCTATACCGAAAACGCCTTGCTGCTCTTCCTCTACAACACAGGGGCGCGTGTCTCGGAGGCAACAAGATTGCAGGTTAGCGATCTCCAGATCGGTCGGCGCGACGGGCATGCGTTGGTTACCCTCTGCGGCAAGGGCGACAAAATCCGCCAATGCCCCCTGTGGCCGCGCACGGTGGATGCGCTTGGGGCACTCGTTCAGGGACGAGCAAACAGTGTGCCTGTCTTCCTCAGCCGCCATCGTAAGCGCTATACACGATTCGGAATATCGGCTCGTTGGACGATGCGCGGCACACGTACCAACGCTTGCTGCAAGGGCGATCACGCCGCACGTGATCCGTCACACAAGTGCTTGTCATCTGCTACAGGCCGGTGTCGATCTCAACACCATCCGTGCATGGCTCGGACATGTCAGCCTCGATACGACCAACATCTACGCCGAAATAGATCTCGAGATGAAGGCGAAAGCAATGGCACTGTGCGAGGCTGGAACCGTCAGCGCAGACCGACCTTGGAAAGAGGACAAAGGTGTGATTGCATTCCTGAATGCAATTTAACTGCAAAAGACTATGTTGCGGAGATTACGACAGAAGGAAGGTCTATCAAGGAGAATCCAAGCCTCCGCAACATAATCCTGTGCGCAACATATCATCGTTTATGTTGACATCAACATAACCGGTACAGGGGTAAATGATCGGCGTATTTTGATACCAATATATGGGACAGGAGACCCGGTCCCGGTCTGCCCCGGTGGATTGGACGCGACGGCATGGGAGCCTGATGGATTTTGTCACAGCATGTGCAGGCTAATTTGGGGCGTACAAAGCGATTTACCCGGAAACGGCCGGGAATATATTCCAACTCTTCGGTAATATCTTCACCAAGGGTTTTAAGCTTGCCGCCGCACCCGTCACAAGCCCCGCCCGTAGCCAGTTCAGGAGAGATGACCTGTTCATCCCGCGGCAGGTGACCGGGCAAAGGTTTGCGTTTTGGTTGCAGTCGTTTCTCAGGAGAGGATTCTGTTTCCCGGGGCTGATCCGCTGCCGCTGCGATTTCCTCACATTCCAACACTAACTCAAGCTGATCAAGGGCTTCTGAACTGGTGCCAAAATTCTGTCTGCGCAAGCCGGATAATTGATGCTTTAATTTCTCAATGAGAAAAGTTTTGGAATTAATATCAGCCGCTAAACCGGCAATGATGGCTTTCAGTTCATCGGCATCATCGGGCAAGTTTTTAAGGTCATTTAACATAGCTATTATATAGCAGATCAGACCTCATAAAAGAACCGGAAAATGCCCGATATCCCCTTATTTTACACCATTATTCTGCCGCAAGAGGCTGCCATGTCCGCCGGGGTATGCGCCAGTCAATTCCTTCCAGTAACATTGATAATTGTGCCGGTGTTAGAATAATTTTACCTTCTTTGGCAGACGGCCAAACGAAGCGGCCATATTCCAGACGCTTTGAAAACAGGCAAGCCCCCTGCCCATCCCACCAGATGATTTTGATCAAATCCCCTTTCTTCCCCCGGAAGACAAACAGATGACTGCAGTAAGGATCAGATTTTAACTGCTTCTCCACAAGAGCAGAAAGCCCGGGGAACCCGCGTCTCATATCT
>JAJRVC010000659.1 GCA_024277475.1 Deltaproteobacteria bacterium | reverse complement strand
TAAACAGTAACTCCCTGGCCCGCATCGGACCAATGCGTTGCACCAAATGTACCGCGCTACCACCGCCGGGAACCAGCCCAAAATTGGCGTGTGCGTCCCCAAAGCGAGCACTCTGAGCGGCAATAATCAGATCACAACATCGTAATAGAAGCTCCAGACCTCCCGCCAGGGCGATACCTTGCACCGCAGCAATCACGGGCAGAGGCGATCTGCCGATTTGGCTGAAAACCGGCGTCGCAATTTCCATAAACGCCTTGATGTCTGCAGCGTGGTCACCTTTACTTCCAATGGCCTTAAGATCAGCGCCCACACAAAAAGCCGCTCCGGCACCTGCTATCACCAGGGCCCGTACATCAGTATCTCCTTCTGCCTGAGCAACCGCATCCCCCAGTTCAATCACCAGTTCCGGGCTCAGAGCATTCATCACCTCCGGCCGGTTCAAGGTCAACCATAAGCCACTACCGCGGCGCTCCACCAGGATGTTCCTGTATGTCATTAACTGTTGCTCTCTTGTTTTCTCCAGTACGGATCCCGCAATATATTTTTGACAATCTTACCTGTCGCATTCTTTGGAAGACTGTCTGTAAATACAATCTTTTTCGGCTTTTTATAGTTAGACATCCGGTCAGAACAGTGCTCTATGACCTCATTATCCGTTACTTCTACATGCCGTTTCAGGACAATCGTCGCACAAACCGACTCACCGTAAATCTCATCGGGAATACCGAATACAACGACTTCCTCAACCGCGGGATGACTGCTGATAACATCCTCGACTTCTTTCGCATAAATATTTTCAGCACCGCTGATGATCATATCCTTTGTGCGTCCCACAACCGTGAAATAACCATCCGCCTCAACCCGGGCGAGATCCTCGGTATAGACCCATCCATTTCGGATTGTTTTTGCTGTGGCCTGCGGATTATTCAAATACCCCATCATGGTATTGTCCGACCTGGTAATAAGCTCTCCAACTTCACCTTCAGGAACATCATTACCACTGTCGTCAACAATCCGGACTTCACAGTTATACATTTCTCGCCCGGTGCAAAATCTCCTGCCGCTGTGCTCTTCCGGCCTTAAAATCGAAACCAGGCCACTCTCAGTCTGCCCGTAAAACTGATATAAATCCGATTTGAATATTGATTTAACCTTGTTATAAACCCGCGAGGAAATGGGGGATGCACCGTAGTACAATTTTTTCAGGGACGAGAGATCAAATTGCTTTACATTTTCTACCTCAACCAGCCTGGCAAGCATGGTCGGAACCCACATGACCAGGGTGATACGGTATTGCTCAACCAGGCTCAGTATTTTTTCGGCTTGAAAACTTCCGGACAGGATCAAGACCGATGCCCCCCTCATCAACAGCGGCATGGCCACTGCAAAGATTCCCCCGGCATGGAATAAAGGAAGATTTATCATGCCGAAATCGCTATTTTCGACATCCGCTTCGATGATCATCGAGTGAAATGTACTCATCAAACAGCGCTGCGACAAAAGAACTCCTTTGGGGGTTCCGGTCGTGCCGCTGGTATACATCAAAGAAACAGCCGTATCCGGTGTAATGGCAAGGTCAAGCTCATTGTTCGATGGACTGGATAGCAAATCCCTGTACAACCGCCAACCCGACCGGGCAGTAGCAGAGAGTTGCACTATGATCGGCGCCAGCTTAAAACGGCAGTAACTGTCACTGACCAGATCACATTGTTTTTCACCGACAAACAGAACTCCTGGCTTTGCATCGTTAACAACATGTACCAGTTCATCGGCAAGATAGGCGGGATTTATTGTTTGGAATATGGCGCCACATTTTGCCGCCGCGAAAAAAACCACAATATACTCAATGCAGTTTCCCGATAAAATACCTACCCTGTCACCCACACCAACACCCATTTCCATCAAACTCACAGCCATGCTGTTGGAGGCTAGATGGAGTTCCCGATAACTAAGGCTCTTGCCTTCATGAATAAGGGCAGGTTTTTTACCGTAGCGCCTGGCGCCGAGTCTTGCTATATCCCCAACAAAAAGCATGTGCAATTCCACCCGTCAGGGATTTTCAAAGTTAGCAAACCATAATAATAACATCTGTTATTATTATGGTCACAGTAATTTATAAAAAATAAGCGGGGCAAGACCTTTTCTTCATGCTGTCTTCCCTTGCTTTTCAACTTTGATTCGCTATTCTCTATTGCTTGACCGCTTGATTTTGGAACATTGCAGAAATAGATATCGTGAAAAAGAAAGCCAAAAGAGCAGACTGGAAGTCAATACCATTGAATGTGGATAATTCCATACTTTTCAAGATGGTACGGCTTACAAACTATATGTCCCAGCACTATAAACACGAACCCGTTAAGCAATTTGGCCTTTCGAAAAGAGATTGGCGCATCATGCTTGCCATAGCCGCCCATCAGGGAAGCACTGCGGTGAAGATCAGCAAGTTCACCGGTTATGACCAAATGTCCGTGGGCCGTACCGTCAGCAAACTGGTGCGTCAGAAACGAGTGCGCCGGGTGCAAAACCCATCAGACCGGCGTGAGACATTTTTGTATTTAGCTGATGAGACGTGGGAATCTTATAAGACAACCGCGAAACTGATTCAGGATTTTGAACAGGATATTCTTTCCGTACTTTCTCCCTCTGAACGAAAATCACTGGACAAAATCTTCACCAAGTTGACTGAGCGCATCATCAGCTATACACCGGGTTAATAGCCGCTTCAGCTCTGGACAATATTCAGGCCTGCTGCCTGCATGGCCTTTTTGGCCCTTTTCTTGTCCCC
>JAJRVC010000658.1 GCA_024277475.1 Deltaproteobacteria bacterium | reverse complement strand
ACAAATTTTGCATGATATCCTGGAATCGTTTTCCTTTGAAGTTTATCTATCGGCTTCCGGAGAAGAGGCCCTGGAAGAGATCGCAAGGGCCGACAAGGATAAACCGTTTGAGCTGGTGATCATGGACTGGAAGATGCCGGGCCTGGATGGGATTGAAACTTCCGAACGAATCAAAACCAAAGTGGTATTACACAAAATTCCAGCCATCGTTCTGGTGACCGCCTACGGCCGGGAAGAAGTCATGCGACAGGCCGATAAGATCGGGGTGGAGGGCTTTTTGCTCAAACCGGTGAGTTCATCGGTGCTGTTCGACGCCATCATGCAGGCCCTGGGAAAAGAGGTTCAAGACGCAACCCCTGTGGGTCGGAAAAGAGAACGAACACCTGATGATTTAAAAGCAATTCAGGGCGCTCGTGTACTCCTGGTGGAAGATAATGAAATCAACCAGCAGGTGGCTAAAGAGATCCTGGAAGGGGTGGGGTTGGTGGTAACCATAGCCAATAACGGCCGCGAAGGGGTCGATCTAGTGCAGTCATTGGAATTTGAGGCTGTGCTCATGGACATTCAGATGCCGGTGATGGATGGGTATACGGCTACTCGGAAAATTCGCGAGTGGGAATCAGAAGGTAGAGGACAGAAGACAGAAGACAGAGGACAGAGGACAGAGGACAGAGATCAGAGGTCAGAAGCCAGCGATCAAGCCTCCAACCTCCAACCTCCAACCTCCAACATCCCCATTATCGCCATGACCGCACATGCCATGGCCGGTGATGAAGCTAAAAGTTTGCAGGCCGGGATGGATGGTCACATTACCAAACCCATTGATCCTGACCAGCTTTTTGCGACTCTGCTGAAATGGATCAAGCCGGTTGCAGAGCGCACCGTCGTCCTAAAGCCACCGGCATTTGACACGCCTTCTGAACCGGATCAGGCGCAGTCGGATGAAGATGAACTACCGGAATCTTTGACAGGATTTGATCTGAAGGCGGGGCTCGCTCGCCTGATGGGCAACAAACGTCTTTACCGCAAACTGTTGCTTGACTTTGGGGCTAACTATGGCGGTGTTGCCGACGACATCCGGGCGGCATTGGCTGCCGGGGATTTTAAGCAGGCCCACAGCCTGATTCACAACCTCAAAGGGTTGGCTGGAAATCTGGAAGCCAAAGACCTTCAGGCGGCGGCAGTGGAAATGGAAAAAATGGTTAAAGGACAGTCGCAAGAGACCGTCTCTGAAAAGGAATTGGCAGAGAAAACTGCAGAACTGGAAAACGCCCTCAAACGGGCTATAGCTGCGGTTCAAACGTTAGGTTCTCGGGGCGAAAAGAAGATCATCGAAGGCGACATAGACGAGAGGGTAACCGGGCCGACTGAAATTGCGAAGGAAGCGCTCGATCGAATCCAGGCAGCAGCTGAAATGGGGGATGTGATGCAAGTCAAATCAATTGCCCGGGAATTGAAATCCGAATCCAATACCGTGGCGCCCTTCTGTGACGAAATAATGCGGTTAGCCGAGGATTTTGATTTCGGCGGCATCCAAAAATTAGTGCTCGAGTTAGACAGCTAATAACCGTTCACAGGTTCAGGGTTCAACGTTTAGCCAGGCCGCCGGCCTGAAAAGTTTACCAGCCTTGGGAGGGCTGCCAGTTTAATCATCAAAGTAACCGTGCTATTTTGGCGTAGTTTCATACGAGGATATGCTATTGCGTCTACCTTTCCTGACACCTGACACCTGTCTACGATCCCATCTGAAGCGAAGCGTAAACGGGGAAACCAAATTAGCGGAACAAAAAGCTGTAAAAAGTTAAGTTTATGTACAATAAGTTACAGGTGAATTTTCACCACCCTATACTGCGACTATGGCTGCCGTATTTCTCTTTCACTGATTCCCATTAAATACAGCAGCCCGTCCAATCCCACGCTGGAAATAGATTTTTGTGCATTTTCTTTGACGATGGATTTGGCGTGAAATGCAATCCCCAGACCGGCAACGCTGAGCATTGGTAAATCGTTGGCGCCGTCGCCGATAGCAATGGTCTGTTGCAGACTGATGTTTTCCACCGTGGCGATTGTTTTGAGAATTTCAGCTTTTCGCAAACCGTCGATAATATCGCCGGTGACGTTGCCTGTCACTTTGCCGTTTTCGATTTCAAGCACATTGGCAAAAACATAATCCAGATTCAATCTTTTTTGCAGGAATTCACCGAAGTAGTCAAAGCCGCCGGATATGATGCCGATCTTGTAACCAAGCTTTTTTAAGGTATAGATCACTCTCTCGGCACCTTCGGTAAGTATAAGGTTTTCGGCAACCTGGGCCAGCACCTTTTCATCGAGGCCTTTTAGCAGAGCGACTCGCCGGGAGAAACTTTCTTTAAAATCAATTTTGCCGTTCATGGCGGATTCAGTGATTTGGGTTACCTGTTGCTCTGCGCCGGCATGTTTTGCCAGGACATCGATGACTTCACCCCGGATCAGAGTGGAATCCATGTCGAATACCACCAGGCTACGGGCATGACGATAAATGTCGTCCATATGAAAGGAAATGTCAATCCCGGTTTCTTTGGAAATTTCAAGCAGACGTCCGCGAAATCGACCGGGCTTATCAAGTTGTCCGGATACGGTAAACTGTACACAGGCTTTGGGAAACAATTCCGGATTATCCAAAGAAACCCGTCCGGACAGCCGGGTGATGACATCGATGTTCAAATGGTTGGCTGCAATCGTAGCAGTGACTTTAGACAACTGAGCTGCAGTCAACCGGCGACCCAGCAGGGTGATGATTCGGCGTTGCCGGCCATATTTCACGGTCCATGCTTCGTAGCGTTTTTCATCGATGGGGGAAAAACGGATCTGGATACCCAACTCATGGGCCTGAAACAGGAGATCTTTAAGGATTGATGAGGATTTATGGGCGAATGGAATTTCCACCAGAATGCCCAGTGACAGGTAGTCATGGATTACCGCCTGACCGATGTCCAGAATCGTAACCGCATACTGGGCTAGAATATTGGTCAGGCTGGCGGTCAGACCCGGTTTATCCTTGCCGGTAATATTGATTAAAATAATT
>JAJRVC010000657.1 GCA_024277475.1 Deltaproteobacteria bacterium | reverse complement strand
TGTGGGGACCCCCGGCATCGCCCGCCTCGTTCGCAGCCTTACCATGGACATCCGCACCAGGGAGTACATCCGGGCAGCAGAGACCCGGGGAGAAAGTCCCTGGCACATCATGTTTGTAGAAATCCTTCCCAACGCGCGTGGACCCATCATCATCGATGCCATGCTTCGCGTGGGATATGCCATCTTCGCCATGGGGACATTGGGATTCCTGGGTCTGGGGATACCGCCACCGTCTCCGGACTGGGGCAGTATGGTGGCAAAAGGGCGGGAGTTCATTCTATCCGGAAGCCCCTGGGCGTGCCTGTGGCCCAGTTTGGCGATTGCCACACTGGTGGTGGGTCTGAATCTATTAGCCGACGGCTTACGCGAAGAGTCAATGAAGTATCAGTAATACAAATTAATGACTGATATAAAGGCTTTTGATTAGATACAATATATAGTCTGAAACTGCGTGAGAATCCGTGGTGAATTATTACCGAAAATCTTCGGTAAATTAGTGGAGATAATATGAACAAAGCCAATGCTGCAGGATCGATCCCGGTACTGGAAGTAGAAAATCTCCAAATTTCCTACGAAACCCGCAAGGGCGATGTAGAGGCTATTCAAGGCGTCTCCTTTAAGGTATGTGAAGGCGAAACCGTTGGTCTTGTGGGCGAATCCGGCTGCGGCAAGAGTACGATTGCTTTCGGGATTGTCAATTTTCTCGGCTCCAACGGCAAAATTGTGGGGGGAAGCATCCGTTTTCTGGGAGAAAACCTGGTCGGACGATCGCAGGATGAACTCAAAAAGCTGCGGGGAGATAGGATATCCATGGTGTTTCAGGATCCCATGCAGGCGCTTAACCCTTCGGTGCGACTAGGCGAGCAGCTATCTGAGGTGCTGACCTGCCACAAGGATATTTCCCAAAAAGAGGCTTGGGAACGAAGTATCCAAATGCTTCAACGGGTCAATATGCCCGATGTGGAAAATATGATGATTCGCTACCCGCATCAGATCTCGGGCGGCCAGCAACAACGTATCGTCATTGCCATGGCGATGCTCAACAACCCAGCCCTCATCATCATGGATGAGCCCACAACAGCACTGGACGTTACTGTTGAAGCGGCCGTGCTCGATCTGTTAGAGGAGCTTAAACATGATTTTAATGCAGCCAACATATTCATCACCCACAACCTGGGTGTGGTGGCCCGTGTGAGCGATTATCTTTGTGTGATGTACGCCGGCCAAATGGTGGAAAGCGGACCCATTTCAGAAATCTTTCGAAATCCTCGTCATCCCTATACCAGGGGCCTTTTGGCCTGCGTACCGCGGCTTGGAGAAAGTAAGGAGAGTTCCGTACTGAAACCCATTAGAGGGCGTGTGCCGCCTCCGGCCGAGCGCTCTAAGACCGAGTGCATCTTTGCACCTCGCTGCGAATTTGTCACTGAAGACTGCCGCAGGGCGCGACCGGGGTTTACGGAAATAATACCAGAGCATATGGCCAGGTGTATATACGCCCTTGATATTGAGGACCATTCCCCCACCGTGAAAAAGCGACGTAAAGCTAAAGAGGGTCCTGCCCCGGCTCAAACTGAGACCCCCCGGGAAGATCTGATCACTTTTGATAGTCTCAAGGTTTACTACCCAACAGAATCGAACTCAATTATCAGTCTGTTTGGATTGGGTGAAAAGAAATATGTCAAGGCTGTGGATGATGTTAGTTTGAGAGTAGCAAAGGGCCGGACTCTTGGGGTCGTGGGAGAATCGGGGTGCGGCAAGTCCACTTTAGTCAAGGGACTCATCGGCCTAGAGGCGGTAACCGACGGTAATTTGGAATTCTTAGGCCTTGACGCTACCCAACGTGTGACAGAACGTGATACAAACATGATTAAAGAAATGCAGATGGTCTTCCAAAACCCTGATTCCACGCTCAATCCTTCATTTTCCGTTGGCTCGCAAATTGCGCGACCGATTAAAAGATTTAAGACCGTGCCAAAGAATCAGGTAAAAAACGAAGTCATTAAGCTCCTCAAGGCTGTCCGTCTTCCGCCCACATACTATGACCGCCTCCCCCGACAGCTCAGCGGGGGCGAAAAGCAACGTGTCGGTATTGCCCGGGCGCTGGCCAGTCGGCCCGATCTGATAATCTGTGATGAGCCGGTTTCCGCTCTGGACGTTTCGGTTCAGGCGGCGGTCATCAATCTTCTTTTAGAGATTCAAAAGGTTTTCGGCTCATCCATGATTTTTATTGCGCACGATTTGAGCGTTGTACGCTATTTCTCAGACGACATTGCCGTCATGTATCTGGGCCATGTTGTGGAAATCGGACCGGCCGATGCCATCTATATGCCGCCATATCACCCATACACCGAAGCACTGCTGTCGGCGGTTCCCGTCCCCGATCCGGATGTAGTGCAAAAAGATCTTCGCCTCAGTGGCAACGTACCCAGTGCTCTCGACCCGCCCAGCGGATGTGTTTTTCACACCCGATGCCCGCGCCGAGAGATGCTCCCGGAGAACGATAGAATATGCGAAACAGAAAAGCCTCCCTGGCAAACTTCGGATAAAGGCCATCGGATACTTTGTCACATCCCTATAGAAGAATTGGAAAAAATTGAAACAGTGGTGAGTCCTGCGACCGCATAGCAACAGGAAAATCATCGCTGTTAAAAAACCGGCTTACCATGCAATCTTTTTATAAGGATTATTGAAATACCATGAATAATGGTACTTACGATGTAATTATAGTAGGCGGCGGCATCATGGGTTCTTGCACCGCCTATTCCCTGGTCAGCGCTGACAACAAACTCAAAGTGGCCGTGATCGAAATGGATCCGATCTATACTCGGGCGTCAACGACCTTATCCATGGCCAACGTGCGCATTCAGTTCAGTCTCAAACAAAACATCCAGATTTCACAATACGCCTTTGAGGTCCTGGAACAATTCGAGGATACAATGGCCATTAACGAGGATAGACTAAACATCACCTATCGCCGCGAGGGGAATCTTTTCCTTATAGATGAATATGGTCGCAGCAGTGCAAATGAAACGCTGGCTTTGCAGCAGAGCTTAGGCTGCCGTGTGGGCTGGTGGTCGCTGAAAAAAATAAAACAGCACTATCCTCTTTATGATACATCCGGTCTAGTGGGCGGCACCTTCGGACCTCAGGATGGGCACTTTGATGCCTATGCCGTGCTCATGGGGTATAAAGCCAAGGCCAGATCACTGGAAGCGGAATACATTAAAGGCGAGGTGGTTGAGCTCATGTCCTCAGGCGGACGTATCTCCGGGGTCAAATTGGCCTCCGGAAGAAGTCTGACATCCAAATTTGTAATCAATTGTGCCGGGGCATGGGCGGCCGGGGTCGCCCGGATGGCCGGCGTGAAGATTCCTGTTGAACCGGTCAAGCGGCAGGTCTTCGCATTGGATCCGGCTGTGAAGCCGGAAGGACCCCTCCCGTTGACCATTCTGCCCTCAGGTCTCTATTTTCGCACCGAGACCGGTGGACAAATTCTGCTGGGTAAATCCATGGACGAAGACCCGATTGGGTTCGACTTTAACTGGGACGACAAGCGGTTTATGGAGATGCTTTGGCCTGAGTTGGCCGAGTTCGTTCCCTCATTCGATACGCTTAGGCTTGTCCGAGGCTGGGCCGGCCTTTATGCGGTTAATAGCCTCGATGGCAACGCCATTTTAGGCGAATGGCCTGACCTCAAAGGCTTTTTCCTGGCCAACGGTTTTTCCGGCCATGGCCTCCAGCAGGCTCCGGCCGTAGGTCGTTACCTAACCGAGCTGATTATCGGTATAACACCATCACTGGACTTGTCGATCTTCCGGCCCGAACGAATCCTGGAAAATAGGCCTCTCAGTGAGGGCGGTCTGGTCTAATATGCGGTAATCAAAACGGGGTGGTTTAAGGGATAGAGGGTCAGGGCTCTGGAGCGAACCTCAGCCTCTAACTTATATGAAACTACATTAAGCTGTATTGGTTTGTTCGACTGTTAAGGGTTTGATTTTATAATAAATATTATTCGTCATTCGATATTCGCTTTTTCAGAGTTTCTTTCTTGATCAGACTGGCCGTTTTTTTTGGCCAGAGGCGGCGCTCGTGTGAAACTACATATAATTGGAACAGCGAACCGCAGAATATCGAATATCGAAGGAAAGAAACGCTTCGCTAAATCTTTTATAAAACAGAGGGAGGAGGGCCATGATCCCTACAACACGTATACTAAGCGATGAAGAACTGTACAACATTGATTGCGCATCCAGAGAATTGCTCTGGGATGTCGGCGTTACGGTGCATGATGAAAAAGCGCTGAAGATATATCAGAAAGCAGGCGCTGAAGTTGATTTATCCAAACAAATCGTTCGATTGCCTAGCCACCTGATCTCCGATGCTTTGAGGAAGTGTTCGCCTAGCGTACGGTTGTATGGACGGGATGGTATTCTTCCGATGAATGTGGGGGGCATGCGTTCCTATTTCGGCACCATCGGTTTTGCATCCAATACCCTGGATGCTGAAACAGAAACACACCGGCCTGCTACGTCTCAAGACCTCGTGGATATCTTTCGTCTTGCTGACGTCTTAGAACCACCTCATTTTATGTTAACACCGGGGACACCGTCCGATGTCCCAGCTGAACTGAGTGATCTTTATGAGTTCAAAATTGGGTTGATGAACGCAAGAAAGCATCTTGTGATTCAGGCCAAAGACGAAAAAAATTTGGCTAAAATCATCAAAATGGCAAGCGAGGTAGCCGGCGGATTTAAGGCCTTGCAGCGACGTCCGTTTTTTTCCATTTTGGTAACATTGACAAGCCCTTTAACACTTCGGAGTGATTCATCGGAGCTCATCATTGGCGGGGCTGAAAAGGGATTGCCGCTGTTTATCGAAGCAGGTCCGATGTGTGGCGGTACGGCTCCGGCAACTATGGCAGCTACCTTAATTACAGCGAATGCAGAGCTTTTAAATAGTTTTGTGCTGGCCAAGATTGTGAATCCTGCTGTTCCGCTGATTTATGCAAGTTGGGCCAGAATACTCGATATGAAATCAGGTGGCGTTTCTCATGGAGGACCCGAATTCGGGATGCTTCGGATTGGGACAACTCAAATGGCTAAGTTTTACAATTTGCCATCAGGCGGCGGCGGCATTTTAGCTGATACGAAGTTGATCGATGTACAATTGGGAATAGAAAAATTAGGCACGGCACTTCTTCCGGCACTTGCAGGAACAAATATGATATTAGGAATGGGGCTTTTTGCTGAAGAAAATACAATGTCTCAGGAAATTCTAATGATTGATCACGAAGTCGCGGGTTATGTTCAACGGGTTCTCCGGGGAATCCTGGTGGCTGACAATACGATCGATTTATCTCTTTTTAAAGAAACAGGACCCAGCGGCACCTACCTTGATACAGCGCATACACTTGAGAATTTCAGGAAAGAAATGTGGATACCTATGATATCGAGCCGCGGAACTTTGGAAGAAACTTCGGATCTCAATTTAGCTGGCATGCGAAGCAACGCAAAAAGAGCTATTGCTAAAGTCATGCAAAAATATACGCCGCCATCGCTGCCCGAAAATATTGACTCCAAGCTGGAAGACATCATCCACGCTTAATTTTTACGGGAAAAACGACAATACCCCTCATAACTCAAAGGCGCAAATCGGGGTGTCAAAGCCTCCTCCGAGATGGTAACCTATAGATATAGCTACTAGATATAGCCTGGAAATGACCGCCGCACAATGGCATTGTACACCCAGTTTATTAGGGTCGTAAAGTCAAACACCGGTAGCCTGACTGCTTCTTGGACGGCTCGCGCATGGGTTGGAAAAAGAGTGCATTCGAGCAAAAAAGCACCGATATCCGGATTCTCTTTGACCATCTGTATAGAGAGCTCAATGAGACCCTTTTCTAAGGTTGCTGCGTTGTAACCGCCAGCGCCCCTTAAAATCTTTTGCATCTCGGGCAAGACCTCTGCACCGGAGATAACCACTCGTGATAGATCGTTGACACCGCAATTTCTGAAAACAGGAGCCGATGATAAAACCCGTCCGTCAGCACAAAGGACACCTACCTTGCGCTTATCTTGAAGTGAACAGAGTATCAATGGAATTTGCATCAAACTCGAGAAGAAACATGGAACATTCAGCGTTTTTTTCACATCCGGCAGGTAATTGGCAAAATAACCACAGGCACCAATAATTGCTCGACACCCCTGTTCCTCCATCTCCTTACCTGCAATAATGAGTTGCTCGAGCACTTCACTATCAAGCTCAGGAGATACGACGCTTTCCACAGACGCAGCTTCAATGGCTTTGTAATATACCGGAAAATTAAAGGTGGTGGCATTTTCTACACTGCCGGGAGGCAGGGCATATCCGGTCTTTCCGAAGAGGATGATTCCCAAAGCGACACCGCCAACAAATTGTCGATTCCCCACATAAAGCTCTTCATCTCTTATTTTATTTGTATAGCTATACATTTATCTTTCCTCCTCCGAAAAAGTCAGAAAAAATATGCAATGCCCGATTCAGTTAAGATTTTTCCACAATATATTTTATGCTGAACATTCATTTGACCGCAACAACCGGGCATGGTGAGTTAAGGATGACATACTGAGCGGTGGAGCCGAACACCAATTTTCCAACTTTAGACCTTTTCTTAACTCCGATAAAAACTTCATCGATGTTATTGTCCTGTACAAATTGAACTAGATCTCCCCCCGCAGACAGGTGGCTGACAACAACGTCGGTTTCACAGTGAATGCCATCTGAATGGAACGGTCTTTTTAACTCTTCAAGGTCGTCCTCAACTTTTTCGATATCGTCTTTCTGCAGCGTGGGACCCTGTTCCAATGAGGTCAGAAGATAAATTTCGGCGTTAAAGGCTTTCGCATGTTGTTGGCCAAGCTCCAGTGCTTTTTCAGCTGCCCCAGATCCGTCGTAACCTACCAGAATTTTCATCTTGATCTCCTTCCCTGGATCTATTAATAGTCTGTCATTATACAGTACGACGTAACAAGCTGAGACAGATATGTCAAGATATCAGAGGAGGAATTATGATTCAGACAGGTTCAATTGAGAAGAGATCGGTTTCATTTCGTGTGCTCACCGACGACCAGATCGTTGAAATCAGGCGCACGGCTTTTGAAGTCATGTCCAAGGTGGGTTTCAGAATCCATCACCAAGGCGCCCGCAAAATGCTGAAGCAGGCGGGAGCGGTCGTCGTCGACGAGATTGTTAAAGTACCGGAACACATCGTTACCGAATGTCTTAATAGGACCCCAAAAGGCTGGACGATCTATGATCGCGAAGGCAAGCGGGCCATGGAGATCGAGGGTCGCAAAAGCTACTATGGCACTTCCACTGCCAGCCCACGCACAAAGGATGCGTTAACCGGCGAAATTCACCCCACCGTCGTGACGGATATTGCTATAGGGGCCAAGGTAGCCGATGCTTTAGAGAATATCGACTGGGTTATGCCCATGGGGTCCGTCCAGGATGTCCCGCCCACAGCCGCCGACATATACGAGTTCGAGGCTGTTGTGACCAACACAACCAAACCCATTGTTTTTCTAGGATATACCCCCCGGGGTGTGGAACTCGTTTTTGAAATGGCCGCCGAAGTCGCCGGCGGAATCGATAATCTGCGACAGCGGCCTTTTCTTATTTTTTATCCCGAGCCGATCTCTCCTCTGGTCTTTCCGGCGGATGTCATCGATCGTCTGTTTGTCTGCGCGGATCTTGCGTTGCCTCAAATTCAGGGACCCACAATGCAATTTGGTGCGACGGCTCCGGTAACCCTGGCCGGCGCTATTGCCCAGGGTACCGCTGAGGCCTTGATGTGCCTGGTCCTGGCTCAGCTGCGCAAGTCCGGATGCCCCTGCAGTCTGGGTTGCAATTTTGCCGTTTTTGATATGACCGCCGGCCTCCTGTCCATCGCCGCTCCGGAAATGAGCCTTGCCCTTGCGGCCCAGGCCGAGGTGGCGCAATCCTTCGGGCTTCCCACCTGGGGTCTGGCCGGATCAACCGACGCTAAAGTGCTGGATGCCCAGGCCGGGTCGGAATCCGCTTTTTCCATCCTGGCCCAGGGTTTGAGCGGACTCAACCTTATCCACGACGTGGGCTATATGGACAACGGTATGGTCTGTTCCACCGCCCAATTAATTCTGGGCAACGAAAACATCGGGATGGCCAAACGCTTTATTAGAGGAATCGAGGTCAACCACGAAACCCTGGCCCGCGAGCTAATAGAAAATGTCGGCCCCGGCGGGCATTTTCTTGATCAGAATCACACCTATGACCATTTCAAAAATGAGCTCTGGATGCCCGGCCTGATGACACGATCCGCCCGTGAGGATTGGCAAAGCCAGGGCGCCAAAGATTTGGCCACCCGAATTCAGGAAAAACTTGAAGATATTGTCAAAAATCATGAAGCACCTTCACTGCCGCACAACACCTTAACCGCTTTAAAGGCAATTCGACAAAAAGGTGAAGAGGAATTGAAATAGTTCGGGCTTACTGGTATTCATTAAAAAGCCACTGACGCCATATTCAATGATTTCAAGTGGACCCCCGAATTTAGGTGCAAATGTGGGGAGCCCGGAGGCCATGGCTTCTATGATCGTAAGTCCAAAGGCTTCAAATAACGCGGGTTGTACGAATATCCCCTTGTGATCGGCAATAATACGATATACCTCGCCGGTATCAAGTTTGTTGATGCTCGGTAGCCATCGTAATTTCCCATGCAGATTGTAACTCTCGATAAAATCATACGCCTTCATGATCTCATTTCGCTCTTCTGAATCACTGGAATCTTCGACATGAATGGTGCCGGCTGCAAAAATGAGGTTACAGGAACTCTGAAGCTTTTTGCTCATACCAAAAGCCTGAATCAGGCCGGTGATATTCTTTATCTTGTCGAATCGGGCCATGGTGAAGATGGGTATTTTGTCCAGATGGTCCAGATTGCCGTAAAGGTCATCAGTGTTATCGTGAAACAGTCGATTCTCCCATTGCTGCCATTGGGTCTGTATTCTTTTTTCTTTTTGGTCGTAGGGAAAATACAGTCCTTCATCGACTCCGGGTGGGATGACATTAAACTTAGGGGCAAATAGATTGACACCACTGACAACCTGGTAAAGTTCAGGCAACGAAAAAAACTGGTATGATTCGTATTGACCCATCGTATTTTCGGTTCCGGCGATTTCTTGTAAAGTACTGGTGATAATAAAATCAGACTTATTCATTGAAAAAATATCCGCTGTATACTGCAGTGAAAAATGATAGTCTTTCTCATTTTCTTGCCAGTGTAAATCGGAAAACGCATACTTTGTTTTCTCAAGCGCATGCGCAATGGTGCATTGAATGACATCGAACTTGTCGGAAAGCAGGGAGGCCACGAGGTTGCCATCTGAATAATTGCCGATGATCAGGTCCGGGCGGCCCTCAAATTCACTGCACAGCTCTCTGGAAGAATCCTCTGCAAAAGTTTCGAGATAAGGCCATATTTTAAACCGCGAAACCCAATGTTTAACGATATTATATTGACTGTCTCTGAAAGGAACTCTCAGGATATAGCCGTTTTTGGTCTGGAAAATTTCCTCTTTTCGCTGATTGCAGCTTGTGTCTTTTGCCTCTGGGATTAAACGGGTCAACACGACTATTTTGGGTTCGACATCCAATCCGGTCAGTCGAATTTCCTTTGCTAAATGACGAATACGCCTTTCTTTTCCGCCGCAATCCGAT
>JAJRVC010000656.1 GCA_024277475.1 Deltaproteobacteria bacterium | reverse complement strand
GGAGTATCAATGCGCATTGTCCGAAACTTAGGCATCTTAAATATACTATTGTTAATGCCAACCCTGTCTGACCAATAAAGAACAGGGCCGTCTGAAGTCATCTTCACCAATACGGCAATGATCAGCATGGGGATGCTCAGTAAAACTAGCCCCAAGGGAGAGAGAGAAATATCAAATATTCGTTTCACATTAAGTGATACAATTCCACATCTTTTGTTAAATTGGGCAAGGAAAGACTACTGATTTTTTTTAAGAATACCATCCATGATTACTAGATATTCCTTGGCCAGCTTTTCTCTGCTATAATGAATTTCAACAAAGCTACGGCCATTTTTACCCAACTCGGATACCATTTGCGGGTTATTGCTTAAAGTCAGTATATTTTCAGCAATTCTCTCATCATCTTCCGGGTCGCAAATGAGCGCTCCACCGGACTCTCTTAGAATTTCCGCCGCCTCACCACGTACACTTGCTACTATCGGCTTTTGCATCCCCATAATCTCAAACATTTTGGAAGGAATAAAAATATCAAATAACGGGATATTCCGTAGCGGTACTATCCCAACATCCATTATGGAATAGAAATCAACTACCTTTTCCTTCTTTTGTCCTGGCAAAAAGGTTACATTTTTCAAGTTCAGCGAATGGCAGTAATCCATGACCATTTCCTTTTCGGCCCCTTCCCCGACAAAGAGAAAATGCACCGAATTGTTTCCTTCAAGCCGTTTTGCAGCATCAATAATCTTGGCTAATGAATGAGAAATGCCATGGGCGCCGATATACAGAACAATAAATTTCCCTTCCAGCTGCAGCTCTTGCAACAGCTTCTGGTTTTTTCCCCTGAAAAAATATTTTTCCAGGTTTACGCCATTTTTAATGGTGAAAGATTTTCTCGCATCAATCCCGCGCTCCACAATATTCCTGGTGAAGGCCTCTGTGACAGTCACCACGGCGGCAGCCTTACGATACAGGAACAGTTCTACCCTTTCCAGCAGAGCAATAACGAGTTTGTTTTTTATGATCCCCAGCTCAACAAAAATGGCCGGCCATAGGTCCCTGACTTCAAAGATGTAAGGAACCCTGTATAGTCTTGAAAGTATATAGGCTGAAATCACACAGAAAAACGTGGGAGAACTCACCAAAATCAGATCTTTCCCTTTCACCACCCTGTGCCCTTGCAGAACTGCCGTAACCATAAAGGCCAGATGGCCCAGCAGCTTTTTCAAAAAACCTTTATTAGGCGTAGCATAGGCCCAGCAGCGAAAGACATCCAGCTCCCCCATTTTTTCATGAAAGAGTTTACGCCTGGCATAAGGCCCCTTGTATTCATCCGGCACAACCCCGGTGGGATGATTCGGAAAGCACGTCAACACACTAACTTCATGCCCTTCTTTTGCCCAAACATTGGCCATTTCAGATAACCTAGCCTGAGGAGCACCAATTTCAGGGGGAAAGTAATGAGAGATAACTACAATTTTTTTTGGCGGTAGGTTCATCCCGTGGCCTTGTTTTTCATAAACATAAAAATGGAACGCTCTCTGTCATGGTTCATTTCAACAAACAAAACTTGAACAGAGTTGTTAAATCCGATGTATTTTCGTCATGCAGTTACTGACGATTGTCACGACTATTTCACGAATGAACCATAAAAAACTAAGAACCAGAATCTTCAAACCCCGCTATCCCATTCGAGCTGTGTGCGAAGCACTGAACGATTGAAGTCCGCAACAAGACAAAGATTCGGCTCGCTGCAGCCAAATTCAGGGTGCCAGGTAGTCGTCTCCTTGCGCAATAAACCTCCTTCAACTGAAAAATGAATCTCTTGCCCTTTTGGTAATCGCAATGCCACCTTCTCACATTTGCCGGATTCCATACCACTTTCGAGTTTAATTGATGGATGCAGATGGAACCGCGCCGCCGCGCGCCCGAACCTGCCTGAAACACGGTCTTCCACCACCAGCGCGTTCCCACTGAACGACCATTGCCGCAAATGCCCCGGCTTGCCCGGCAGGCGCCGGTAGCCATCGTGGGCGCAGCGTACCATAGTCATCCCGCCGTTGCGCACCACCTCCAGCCCCACTGGCCGCGCCCGCCGCGCCACGCGGAAGCCGGCCCACACTTCGGAAGAATCGCGCCCATCCACCACTACGGTGTTGTGCGCCGCCGTCCCACGCTGCCGCAGCCGCTCGGCACTGTTACCATAGCAAGAAGTACCTGAATTCACGAGAACACGTTGCCCGAACAAAGACAGCTCGAAGGACAAGGTATCGGCGTGCGCATGCCCAGGAAGGTAATCCGGGCCAACAGGAGCAACATCCAAAATCGCCACAGTTCCCCCCTGTTCAATCCGTACGTATCCGCTGTCAGCAAGGTGGGTAACGCCTTGAACCGAGGCAGCCCGCTCGGAAAACCCCAGCCTGGCAGCGTACTGCTCAAGTTCGATTGGTGCCGGGGCAATACCCTTTGCCGCATCATTGAAGAAACTGATCTCGCCATCCGGATGACACATCGCCGCAAGCCAGTCGCGCATGGGACCGATCCGTTCTCGCCAGCCTGCAATCGTCGATTGCAGGCGCGAAGGGACCGCCCCAGCAAAAACAGAGGTTACATTGCACAGATCCAGCATATCTTCAAGCGCCAGGGAGTGATACAACGTACTGCGCTCAAAATGGCCCCCATCGGTCAAAATCTGCTCCCGCACCTCCCGCTTCAGGATGCGCAGGCCTTTTTTCAGCCAGTCCCCGGCCTCCAGGCCCTCAAAAAACAAACCGGCGAACACCAGCGCCTTGGCATTGGCAAACAGGTGATTTCCCAGCAAATGAATCTCCAACCGTCGGGAAAGCCAGCGGGCCTGCACCGCCAGACTCTGAACGTACTCCTGCGGCAGTGCATTGCCGCCCAGCGCCCATTTGATCCAGTTCACAATCCGCAAGGAAGTGGGGTAGGACTCCCACCCCGTCCCGACAGCCGGCGAATTTTCCAGAACCCACCGCAAAAGCAAAGCCCGGTGCCACTCTGACCGCAGGCCGGCATCCAGTGCATTTAAGTCGTCGAAATAGTGCAGATTATATCGCCAGAGCTTTGCCTGCGCCGGATCATCCCAGCCTCGATCAGCCAGGTCGTGTATTTCGTTCAAAAAACAGAAGCGCTCAGGCCCAACCAGGCTTACCCTGCGCCGAGCCGGCTTTATCCAGTCACGACCACACAACAGGCGCAGCGGCGGGGCCGGCCGCAAATCGGCACGCCGCCTGACCAAGCGGAACCAGACCCGCCCATAGAGCTGAACCGTCCTCAGGTACCGAAGCGTGTGCCAATAGGTCGGAAGTCCAGGCATCAGACGTTGAATTGATCAAACAACTGTTCCATCACCGTCACAATCCGCTCTCCCGCTTTGCCATCCCATTTTTCCGGGATATCGCCTTGCTTCCACTCACCGGCAAACAGCCTGTCCAAAGCGGGTTTCAATCCGGCGGGATCCGTGCCGATCAGTTCATTTGTGCCAATGACTACTGTCTCCGGCCGCTCGGTGGTATCCCGCAGCGTCAGGCAGGGTACAGCCATAACCGTGGTTTCCTCGGTAATGCCGCCCGAGTCGGTGATCACTGCCTTGGCGTGTTTCACCAGATAATTGAACTCCAGATAGGGTTGTGGTTCGACCAGCTTTATATTGTCCGGCAGGCCATCCATCTCGCGCATAGTCTTGGCGGTTCGAGGGTGAACCGGAAAGATGACCGGCAGGTCACGACAGCCATTTCCGATTGCCATCAGCATCGCCTGTAACTGATTGGTTTCATCCACATTTGCCGGTCGATGCAGAGTCACCACAAAATATTGGCCTGCTTCCAACCCCAATTCATCCCGGAACACGGGCGGGCGCAGCCGGTCCATGTTCGCCAGCAGCGTATCAATCATGGTATTGCCAACAAAAAAAATCCGCTCGTCCGGGATGCCGGATCGCCGCAGGTTCTGATTGGCGACTTCGCTGGTCGTAAAAAAATAATTTGTGACGGCGTCCGTCACCATGCGGTTAATTTCCTCGGGCATGCTCCAGTCACCGGAACGAAGCCCGCCCTCCACATGGGCTACTTTCACGCCCATCTTTTGCGCGACAATGGAACACGCCATGGTAGAAGTGACATCGCCCACCACCAGACACAGGTCACTGCACTGGTCCAGCAGCAACTTCTCATAACGTACCATGATGGCCGAGGTTTGCTCGGCCTGGCTACCAGAGCCGACTCCCAGATTGGCATCCGGCTCGGGAATGCCGAGTTGGACAAAAAAATCGTTCGACATGCGGGCATCATAGTGCTGGCCGGTATGAACCAGGCGGTATCGCATGCTGCCTCCAGATTGTTGCCAAACCTGCATTGCCCGAATGATCGGGGCGATTTTCATGAAGTTGGGCCGTGCGCCGGCGATGATGTCGATCAAGGGGTATTTTATGTTCGCCATCATCTCAAAGCCTCCGCCACTTCAATCGTTACCCGGCTCACCTCCATTAGTTCATCAAACGAAATTGGCGCTACCCCACCTTGCTCCACCGCCTGCACAAAGGCGGCAGCGCACTGTTTCTGGCCCTTGTCCTGCTGCCGGAGGTTCATCTTCTTAAACCCGGGCCAGCCGAAGCCGGTGAGTTTTCTGAAATTATCAAGCTGCAGGATGCGACCCGCGGCAAAGATCTCCAAACGCTCCTTGGGATATTTCTTGCTGCCATTGGCAAAGTAGTGGATGGTGCCGATGGAGCCATCGGCAAAGGCAAGCTGAATACTGACAGTATCTCCCTGTCCTCTCATTCCCACAATCTCACTACTTGCAATCTCGCATTCAGCTAAATATCTGAGCAGATCAATAAAATGACAGGCTTCGCCGATGACCCGGCCGCCACCTACCTCCAAATCCTGGGTCCAATGGTCCGCCGGGATGGCCCCGGCATTGACGGTCATGATAAAAGACTTGGGCTGCCGGATACCTTCCAGCAGGTTTTTGATCTTCTGGATATGGGGAGAGAAGCGCCGGTTGAAACCAACCATCAATAAGGGCCATTGTGAATAAACCTCCTCAATCTCTTTCAGTTGATCCAGGGTGAGACAGAGAGGTTTTTCAACAAAGACATGTTTGCCGGCCTTTAGAGCGTCGCAGACCAAACGGGCATGGCTGTTGTGCCTGGTTGTTATGACAACAGTATTGATTGCAGAATCGGCCAGGAGTCCCTCGGTATCGGTGGTGGTCTCCTGAAAACCGAATTTCCTGCCGGCATGAATGCCGCTTACCCCACCGCTGGAGGCAACCGATTTCAGAACCGCCCCTGTATCCTTAAAGGCCGGAATCAAAACCCGGGTGGCATAATTACCAGCCCCGATAAAACCAACAACCGGCTGGCCGGTACTCTCATGCAGTTGTTCTGGTGTGAAGCATACGGTCCTCTCTTTTCTTTCAATCTGTGAAATCTGCGTAATCTGCGGATAGTCAAGAAGAATTCCGAGCGCCGACCGATCCTCACTCAGCACCTGGTACGCATCAACAGCCTGTTCAAGAGGGAACCGGTGACTGATCAATGGTGCTGTATCAATTTTACCAGCAGACATCAAATCAAGAACCGCCTCAAAATTTCGTTGCTCGGTCCAGCGAACATAGCCAAGCGGATAGTCATGGCCTTTTTCTTCATACTCAGGATCGTAACGCCCCGGCCCATAGGAACAGGAAACCTGAAAAGAAAGCTCTTTTTTAAAAAAATCCGCCCGGGAAAGTTCCAGACCCACAACGCCGATTAATACAATCCGGCCGCGCTTGCGGCACATCAAGGCAGCCTGGTGGACCGGTTCATTGCTCTTTGCCGAGGCGCAAATCAGCACTCCATCAACCCCACGGCCACGAGAGAACTCTTCAGCCGCACTAACAGGATCTTCTTTGTTTGAAAGATCAACGGCCTGGGCGCCAAACTGCCGGGCCAGGTTACATTTTTTCGAATCAAAATCAATCCCCAAAACCCGGCAACCCTGAGCAATGAGAAGCTGGACAGTCATCAAACCGACCAAACCAAGACCTGTCACCACAAAGGACTCACCCAGGGTCGGATTTGCCAGCCTGGTCCCCTGCAGGCCAATGGCCCCAATTACCGCGAAAGCAGCAGATTCATCACTTACATTGTCCGGAATCCTGGCACAGAGATTAATGGGGACACTAACGATCTCGGCATGTTTGCCATTAGAGGCAACCCTATCGCCAATTCTTAGTCCACTCTCTGACGCCCTCGCTCCCTCGCTCCCTACCTCTATCACTTCCCCTACATTGCAATACCCCAGGGCCAAAGGCTGATCAAGTTTGCTGCGAACAGCATCAATGGTAGGCAGGAGTCCGTCGGTCCGGAT
>JAJRVC010000655.1 GCA_024277475.1 Deltaproteobacteria bacterium | reverse complement strand
TCTACACCTTTGTTTTCGATACCATTATTGCAGTTTTTTTGACAGCGATACATTTCGGAGATACATTTCTTATCAATTTTATCATCTCGCAGTGTATCGGTTTGTCCTGTTGTACCAGTGTTTTGACAGCCCTTTATTTTTTTCCCAGCGATAGACCGATCCTACAGGCCATCAGGGTCGCGGCGGCGTTAATTATCGGAACAATATGCGGATCTTATCTGGGTGCATTCGTGTCGGGATTAAGCTTTACAGTCCTTTTTGAAAGAACCACCCTCCTTCAACTATTGGCTATCGGCGTTATCTTTGGTTCCATTATTACTTACTTCTTCAGCTCCCGGAAGCAGATTGCGGAGTCACAGGCCAGTATCCAGGAAGAGAAAATTAAAAGGCTCACCAGTGAGAAAAAAGTGGCGGAAGCCAACCTCAAACTTCTTCAGGCACAGATCGAGCCGCACTTTTTATTCAATACCCTCTCGAATGTTTTAAGCCTGCTGGATACCGAGCCGAAAAAGGGTAAATCCATGCTGGTTGATTTCATTCAATATCTACGGGCTTCTCTTTCAAAAATCAGGGAGGATAAAACAACCCTGGGGCAGGAAATGGATATGATCCGGGCCTACCTTAATATATTTAAAGTTCGAATGGGCGGCAGGTTAAAATATAATATTGACCTGCCCAAAAATTTAGAAGCAATATCGTTTCCTGCCATGTTGATCCAGCCACTGGTGGAAAACGCCATTAAACACGGTCTGGAGCCCAAAATTGAGGGGGGAGAAATCACCATCGATGGAGAAGATAAAAATGGATTTCTGCGGCTCGAAGTTATCGACACCGGTCCGGGTTTTACAGAAAAACGCGATTCGGGCATGGGACTTTCCAGCATTCGGGAGCGGTTGGAGTCAATATACGGCAGCCGCGGGCGATTGATTCTGGAGGAGAATCAGCCCCATGGATTGAAGGCCACGATTGAGGTGCCTTATGACAAATCCTGAAGCGATTATCGCCGATGATGAGAAGCAACTCAGACTTCATTTAAAATCAAAACTTGCCGTCCTTTGGCCGGAGCTCATCCTATGCGGTGAAGCGGAAAACGGCCTTGAAGCTTTGGAGTTGATCGAATCCTGCCGGCCCGCTATCGTTTTTCTGGATATCAAAATGCCGGGATTATCCGGTATAGAGGTAGCCCAAAAAATCAGGGTGGACTGTCGGGTGGTATTTATCACCGCCTATGATCAATATGCCATTGAAGCCTTCGAAAACGAGGCCGTCGACTATATATTAAAGCCGGTTACGGATAAGAGATTAGAAAAAACAATCCAAAGATTGAAAAAACAAATATCCGCTATTTCAAGCGAATCCATTGATTTTCATCCGACCATGGATCGGTTGTTGGCTGCCCTCAAAGATAAGCAGCTTCCCGGCTATTTGAAATGGATCAAAGTGCGGCACGGGGAGGATGTAAGGCTGATTTCGGTTGAGGAGGTTTGCTATTTTAAGGCCGAAGATAAATACACGGTGGTTAAAACGCCTGCGAGCGAATCTCTGATAAAAAAAAGCATCCGGCAATTAACCACGGAATTGGATCCGGAACATTTCTGGCGTATCCACCGGGGCACGATTATCAATGTCAGCCGGATTGGCAATGTCAGCCGATCATTTGCCGGCCGGCTCATCATTACACTCAAGGATTTGCCGGAAACCCTTACGGTGAGCCGGTCGTATGGGCATCTGTTTAAACAAATGTAGACGTGGGGTTCGGAGTTGAAGGCTCAAAGCTGAAAGGAAAAATGAGGGGAAACGAGTTGTTTGGCACCGCTCCGTTACAGAACAGATTGTTGAAGTGCGCTACCGTCTATGTTGACACTACCCCATCACTTTGCCATAATTCAGATATCGTTGATTGGTTGATTAATTGATATAAATTCTCAATAAATTATGTTAAGGGGGTATACACTTCATGGGCCTAAACGATTCAACCCGTAAACGATTCAGCAAGGTCTGTAATTGCAGTCTACTACACAGATACCCCCCTCAACCTATTATTGAAAATCCCAATGGTTTTCGTTTCTTTCCCGGTTTGAGCCGTTCATGATTGAAATCAACCATCTTTATAAATCCTACGGCCAACAGGTAGTTTTAGACGACATCAACTTTTCGATTCAAAAAGGGGTGATCACCGGACTGCTGGGACCCAACGGTGCCGGTAAAACCACCCTGGTTTCGATTTTGATCGGAATCATTCGCCGGGACAAAGGAGAGATCTCCATAGACGGACTGGATCTTGATAACCATCTCCCCGAAATACAGACCGTTTGCAGCATTGTGCCCCAGAATCTGGCAATTTATCCCATGCTCAGCGCTTATGAAAATCTTGAATACTTCGGGGGTCTGCAGGGTCTAAAGGGACGGAAATTAAAGTCACGTATTGACTATTGTACCGAGGTTGCCAGCCTGCAGTCTTTTTTAACCAAGCGGGTTCATAAATTTTCAGGCGGCATGAAGCGACGATTAAACCTGGCCATCGGTCTGTTAAACACTCCGCGGCTGTTATACCTGGATGAGCCCACTGTCGGGGTTGACACCCAATCAAGAAATTATATTCTTGAGATGATAAAAAATATCAACCGCAAAGAAGGAACCACCATTATTTATACCTCCCATTACATGGAAGAGATTGAACAGGTATCGGACATGATTGCCATCATTGACGAAGGCCATCTCATCCTGAATCGACCCAAAGAGGAAATTCTCAAACAGGATTTTAACGTATCCATCCGGGTATGCGAGTCGAATGTCACGCTCCTTGATCGATTCAAGCGTATAAAGGCCGCCAGGGTGCAGGACGATTGTATCCTGTTAACAAAAGATGGAAACTTTCATGACAATTTGATTGAAATTCTTTCGGTATTGAAAAGCCACGGCGTCGAGGTGATTGATCTTGACAGCCGTGATAAAAATCTTGAAACTCTTTTTTTAAAATTAACCCGCAAAAGCCTGAGGGATGAGTGATTAAATTATTGTATATTTTAAAAAAAGAGTTTCTGGTGATGGGACGCGATGTGCACTCGCTGGCGGTTCTGTTTATCATGCCGGTTGCCTTTATATTGATCATGTCGCTGGCCATGCGTGATTTATTCGAAACCCATGTGGTTAACCAGATCAAAATACTGGTGGTCAACCAGGATATGAGCAGCCAGTCCGGGGCCTTTATCGAAACGCTGGAAAACCTGGGGACCTTTTCCTTTCATCAGATGGCTGACGCTACCGGTTTTGATCTTATCCGGGACAAAATGTTTCAGGACGACTTTAACTTCGCTTTAGTGATTGAAAAAGGCTTTTCTCTGGCTGCCGGCCGCAACGCATCCAATAAAGCCGGGCGCCGGATGATACTGTTGGTGAAACCGTCGGTTAACCGGCAGACGTACATGATTTTAAAAAATACGCTTGCGGCCGGTCTGGCTAGAACCAGGGTCGCTTTTCTAATCAAGGGGCAGGCAGAGATGCTGGATTTTGCCGGTATCGACATCGATAAAATGATGCAACCGGCCGACGATTTAATAGAAACCCGCTATGTGTCCAAAAGCAGACTGAAATTTAAAGTACCAACTGCCGTTCAGCAGAGTGTGCCGGCCTGGCTGGTCTTTTCGATGTTTTTCGTGGTCATTCCCATTTCAAACACCTTTATTGCGGAAAAAAATTACGGTACCCTGTTGCGTCTTCAGAGCATGAATATTTCCACCGGACTTCTGCTGGCAGGTAAGCTATTGCCTTTTTTTATCGTTAATTTAATTCAGGTCGTTTTGATGCTCCTGGTGGGGGTTTATGTGGTTCCGTTGCTGGGCGGGGATGCATTAACCCTGGGGGATTCCTATGGTGGATTGTTTTTCATTACGACCGCAGTCAGTTTCTGTTCAATTTCCTTTGCTCTGCTGGTTGCATCGGTTGCTAAAACCACTGAGCATGCCACCACCATCGGCGGAGTCTTCAATATCATCCTCGGTGCGTTGGGCGGCATCATGATTCCTAAATTTGTCATGCCGGACTTTATGCAGACTTTATCGGTGCTGTCTCCCATGTCGTGGGGCCTAGACGGTTTTCTGGATATATTTTTAAGAAACGGAAATATTCTTGACGTAATGAAGGAATCTTTACTATTATTTCTATTAGGCCTTGTGATGCTCAGCACCACCGCTGCCATTATAAAAAGAAAATTGTCACTTTAACCCGCATTTTTCGGACATCATTTCAGTTCCGCCTCAGTGGGCCCAAGATTCATTCCGAGGCGGAATTATTTTTTGATGAGAAGATCAATATAGAGTCTGTAAAGGATTAGGCGTTTTATTATGAAGGGATCTTTGGATAACGACCTGAAAAACAAAATAAAAACTCTGATCATTGAAAACTGTGAACTGGATATCGGTGTTAACGATATCGATGATAACCTGCCGCTTTTTGAACGCAAATCAGCGCTGGAATTGGATTCCATCGATGCTTTGCAGATTTCAATTGCCATCCAAAACGCCTATGGCATCGCCATTCGCGACAGTAAGGAAATGCGACGTGTGATGCAGTCCATTAATACCTTTGCCGATTTTCTTCAGCCCGGGTGATGAGCTTGGTGAGTGACAGGATCTATATAAGCGGCCAAGCTGTCCACTGTGCCCTGGGCGATGACATCGAGAGTGTTATCACCTCGATGCAGGCCAAACAGGTTCAGGTTACGGATATCCCCCTATCTCTGACCGACACCAATTACAGTCGGCAGTATTACCGTCTTCCACCAAAAGATTCCGACCCTACCCGGTGCAGCGAGAAATATTACTACGACGTGCTTTTCCGGACCATCGAGGCGGCGATTGACGATGCCGGCTTAAAGTCAGACGAAATCGAGGAGTTGCCGGTATTTTTTGGGTCGACGTCCAACGATATCCCCATTTACGAAGACACCTATAAAATTGCCCGCAATGTCCTCTCGCAGATCTCCTCGGGTTACGGTAACATTGCCAACGAAATCGCCAATCGCTTCAACATCAAGGCTGCCTGTTACACCTTTACAACCGCCTGTACCTCCAGTGCCAATGCCACTGTTTCCGCCGCCGACATGATTGCCCAGGGTTTTATAAAAAGAGCCCTGGTGGTCGGATATGATCTTTTCAGCAATCTTGGATTTTACGGTTTCGAAGCCTTGAAACTGATTTCGCCTTCGCCCTGCAGGCCATTCGATAAAACCCGGGAAGGCATTATCATTGGAGAAGGTTGCGGCGCTCTCATTTTAGACAAAAAGAGCAGAACCCCAAATGATTTTTATTATCTGGGGGGTGCCAATATTTGTGATACCTATAGTGTCACAACCCACAATCTCGCAGGGGATCAAATCGCAGCCGTGATGCACGAGGCCCTTAATCGTGCGGGGGTCAAGCCCCAACAGATTGACGCCGTCAAGGCCCATGCCACTGGAAGCTATCACAATGACTTAACTGAAGGCAACGGACTGAACCAGGTATTTATAAACCAAATTCCACCTGTAACCGGATTGAAACCGTTCATCGGACACACTGTCGGGGCTTGCGGGGTCATCGAGTTGATCCTGTTTACCGAAGCGGTTAAAAGCGGCATTATACCGGCGACCCTAGGCTTTGAAGAAATCGATGACGAAATAAATATCGAGCCGATTACCGAGCCGATTTCAATTCAGGCCGGAACCTTTTTGTTGAATTATTTCGGATTTGGCGGCAATTGTGTGTCGTTGGTGGTGTCTAACAAACCTGAATAAGCAGCCTGTTAAATACCGCGAAAATTATCATACAAAAGCGTAAGATTAAATAATGATGTATATACACAGTTACAGCGCATTCGTCAGTCCACCGATTGACGATATTAAAATATATAAGCAGGAAATCAGCCGTTATACCAAACTCAAATTTCGGCGGGCCAATAAATTTGTGCTATTGTCCCTGGTGGGCGCCTGTCAGTGTGTCCATGGACAGGCTGTCAAGACAGATACCGCCGTTTATCTGACCACCGAAAACGGCAATTTGGGTGACACTGAAACGGTTCTGGATCAGCTTTATCACAAACATGAATTCCCCATGCCGTATAATTTTATCAATACCATGAGCAATACGGCATCTTTTTATGTCGCTCAGAGTTTTGACATTTTGGGGCGGAATCTCACTTTTTCCAGCAAACAGCTTTCTTTTGAACGAGGGCTTGAATTGCTTCGCAGTGATCTGGCTGCAGGCGTCGTCAAGGAAGCCCTGTTGGGTGGAGTAGACGAGGGCTCTTTTTCAAAGTCGCAGTTTGAAACCAAGTTTAACCGGCCATACCGTGATTATGAAATGATCGAGGG
This sequence comes from Deltaproteobacteria bacterium, assembly GCA_024277475.1. The sequence continues at coordinate 7,398 of JAJRVC010000655.1, read as the reverse complement.
CAGCTGCTGGCTTTTGATTAAGGCAGATAATCGTGGTGCCCTGGGTGAGATAGCGGCAATCGAATCGTTTGGCAGTCTAGACCAAACCGCGGAATGGCTAAAATATCAGCTTTTTAAGCGGCCGGTAATAGTGTCCTATGGTATGTTAATCGACCCCGGTCAAAAAGAATTCCTCAGCCAGGCCGTGCCCCATGAGGGCGAGTTTAACTATATCAATGACTATGGTTATTTTGATTCCGCCACCGCTTTTGGGATCAGCGGATTTCTGGCACGCTACGACAACGCTTGTCTGGTGAACATCAATGAAGATTTTCGCGGACAGTTTGTGATACTTGTTGTTGAAAAGTATTGATACCTGTAACCAGGTAAGAACGATGGTTCTAATAATCGTAGTGCCTCATTTTGCAGGTCCTGCATCTGACCCCGAAAAATTCTTACTTTACAATTTTCAACATCCTGTATATCCGTTTTTCGCTGTTGCCGCAGCGCCTCAAAAATTGCGCGATTTCAGGGAGATCGACTTTGGTTTCCTTGTTTTTTATTATCTTGGCACATTCCAGGGCAAACATACGCCACTGGTCACCTGCTTCGGTCATCTTTTCTGAAGCCTCTTTTAAAACCGCCAGGCCCAGAGTGTTATGTGCCTCTTGCAAAAAGGCGGCATACATAAACCGGAATCCACCACCACCGGTTCCGATTTCTTCCTGCATGCGTACAACGTTTCCCAGACAATGCCGGGTATATTTGGGATTTTGTTTACGCGACAGCTTCAAAATATGGCGGGATAAATGGTTGACCCCTTTTGTGCCGATCCATGGTAGCGGTGCGTAGAGCATCATGTGAACTGTCTTTTTAATCGATTGTTTAATGAGCTTTTCCAGATCAATGCTTGCCGGCCCCTTGACCGGATAGTGAACCAGGCCCTTGGGTGCGCTTAACCCTTTGGCGAAGCGGGCTTTTTTTAAGTCGGCCGTCCTTATTCTTTCGATGTGATCAAAAACCGGGTCGCTCACCAGATACTCATCCCCCTCTTTGCCAATAATGATAATGTTGTGAGCATTAAACTGGAATCTCATTTCCGGCGGAAAATAGGTGGTAAAATAGGCTGAGGTTTGCAGGCCGACCAGCCGGTGATTGGCTATAAATTCATTCAGCTCCTCCATGGCCTGATCCTGGTCCTTATAGGTTTTGCGGAAGTATTCGACGCCCAGCCGCCGCGGAATATTTTTAATGATATGTCCGGGAAACATCCGGTAGGAAACCAGGGGCATGTTGCCCATTTTGAGAAACGGCAAATAGGCAAAGCAAATGGCGCCGGCCAGGCCGAAAACCATGGGTTCCGATAATTCCAGTCCTTTGTATTTCAGCAAGGTCGACATGACCCCGCTTTCACAATGGGCAAAATGCTGGTGCTCAAAATTAGCGATACGATCCAAGTCAGAAATTCTCCTTGATATTTATTAGCGTGTGGACATCAATGTTAAAGAAGTCTGCATAACGCTGAAGTATTTTTTGGTTTAACTTATTGAATATATTTGGATTAAAATGACGTTTGACCCTCCATTTGGCAAGGCCGATTCCCCGGGCCAGGGCGGGCAGGTCCATGTAATATTTGTTCATGAAATATTCGATGGGCGATGTTTCCCCCCTGATTGCCCGGATTTTTGCTTCTTGCGCCAATTTTGCAAAATCATCGACCACATCGCGCAGCACCACCTCTTCCACCTCCCATCCGCTGGTAGGGATCCTGGTGTACTGGCCGTTTTCATTTACGGCATACAGCGTCTTGGTTCCAAAACCTTTGAAGGTTTTGATATCATCCTGGGGTATTTCCTTGACTTTCACGGCGTTAGCTCATCATTAGTATCAGCACCAAGGGAGAACTGCAGGCTTTACAGCCCCCCCAAATTGTTGTAGAGAGTCTTCAATACCTTGAATTATTTTAAATTACAACATTTGTTATACTAAAAATCCAGGCGAGGGTGCCTTTAAGGATTATTACACTTCTAAGAAATGAATATTATAGAAGATATTGAAGATCTGATTCCCCACCGCGAGGGACTGAAATTGATCGACACCATCATCTCTGTTGATCAGGAACATGCCGTCACCCGGGCGACGGTAAAGGACAGCTGGCCGTTTTTATCGGGCGACGCCGTGAGCACCATCGTACTCATTGAACTGGCGGCCCAGACCGCAGGGGTTTGCATCGGCTGGAATGAAAAGATGAAAACCGCCGAACCGAAAGGAAAAGCCGGAGGCTGGTTGGTAGGAATCAAGAAAGCTCACTTTTGCATTGATAAAATCCCCCTCGATACCTGTATTACCATCCGTTCGGAAAATCGTCTGGTAATCGAAAATTACAAGGAAATTGGCGCAACCGCCCGCATCGAGGAAACGATAATCGGTGAAATTATACTGCAGATTTTCCTTGCAACTCCGGCCGAAGAATAATCATCGCGAAATATATTCATTAATTTACTGATAAATAATTTAGGAAAAAAATGACACCCAACGATCTGCCCGAAACAATTACGAACGAAAAACAGTTAGACGAAATTATGTCTATGGGATCATCGAATCTTATTCGAATGATGAAAGAGATCACAGGTGATATCATCATTCTCGGGATCGCCGGCAAAATCGGTGTTCAACTGGCAATGGCAGCTATAAAAGCCATCGCTGAGGCCGGGGGGAAAAATAAGGTTTTCGGTGTTTCGCGATTTTCGGATGAAAATGCCAGAAAAAGACTGGAGTCATTCGGCGTCGAAACAATCAAATGCGATCTTTTACAAAGTGATTGGGTCGGTAAACTCCCAAAAGCCCGGAACGTTATTTTTATGGCCGGTAAAAAATTCGGCACCGGCGGTTCGGAAGATCTCACATGGGCCATGAATACAGTTGTGCCCGCTAACGTGGCCCATCATTTCAAAGAAAGCAGAATCGTTGCATTTTCGACCGGCAATGTCTATGACATGACTCCGGTTCGCGGCGCCATGCCCACCGAAGATGATCGCACCAATCCTAAAGGAGAGTATGCGCAATCCGCTCTGGGGAGAGAAAGGATATTTGAATTTTTCAGCAACCTGAATAAAACCCCTGTATGCATTATTCGTCTCAATTATGCCATTGATTTACGCTATGGTGTGCTGCGCGACATCGGGGACAGGGTTTATGCCGGCCGGCCCGTTGACTTGAGCACCGGCCATGTTAATGTCATCTGGCAGGGAGATGTCATCAATCAATCAATTCTGTGTTTAGAGCATTGCAGTTCCCCCGCTAACGTTATCAACATGACCGGTCCCGAAACCGTTTCGGTGAGATATATGGCAAAGCAGTTTGCCCGAATATTTGACAGGGAGGTTACTTTCATCAACGCAGAAAGTTCAACCGCACTTTTGAACAATGCTTCAAAAGCGGCCAAGCTTTTCGGATATCCTTTCGTACCGCTGCTGCGGATGATAGAATGGGTTGCGCACTGGATTGAGTTGGGGGGCCCATCGTTGGATAAACCGACTCATTTTGAAGTACGAGATGGAAAATTTTAAAATGAAAATATATGATATTCCTTTGGCTATCCGTCAAAATGTAAAAAAGGGCGTGGTGATTCCGGCCATGCCGCTGGCATTGAACCCGGACAGGAGTTTTGATGAAAAACATCAGCGCGCACTCACAAAATATTACATTGACGCTAAAGTCGGTGGTATTGCAGTGGGTGTCCATTCGACCCAATTTCAAATTCGGGAGCCTGGAATCAATTTATTCAAGCCGGTCCTCAGGTTTGTCTCCAGAACAATCGATGATGGTTGCAACCGGAACGTAAATGTCTTAAAGGTTGCCGGAATCTGTGGAAAAACCGAACAGGCTCTACAGGAAGCAAGGTTCGCTGTTGAAAATGGCTATCATGCAGGTTTGCTTAGCCTGGCCGCTTTTGCCCATGATGATATCCATACACTGATCGATCATTGTGAAAAAGTGGCGGGGGTGATGCCTATTTTCGGATTTTACTTGCAGCCGTCAGTCGGGGGGAGGATCCTGCCCTATGCCTTCTGGCGAAAATTTGTTGAGATTGAAAATGTGTTCGCCATAAAGATAGCCCCGTTTAACCGCTATCAAACCTTTGATGTTATTCGTGCCGTTTGCAGCGCGGGCCGCGAGGATGAGATTGCACTGTATACGGGCAACGATGATAATATCCTCATTGACCTTCTGACGGAGTATCGGATTCAAACTGAACGCGGTGAAAAGAAGGTAAGGATCGTCGGCGGTCTTCTGGGTCATTGGAGTGTTTGGACCAAAAATGCGGTTGATCTTTTGAAAGAAATACAGACCTTAACCCAGACTAACTCGCCGATACCACCTCAAATGCTCAGCCTGGCGCAAGAGATAACCGATGCCAATGCCGTCATTTTTGATGCCGCCAATAACTATAAGGGATGTATCCCCGGCATACACGAAGTGCTTCGCAGGCAGCGCCTGTTTCGGGGAACCTGGTGTCTGGATAAAAATGAAACTTTATCCCCGGGGCAGGCCGAGCAAATTGATAGAGTTTATGCATCTTACCCCCATCTCAATGACGATGCCTTTATCAGAAATAACCTTGATCGATGGCTGGGTGCGTATGATGAGAACTGAAAATCAGTCGGCTTTTTATTTGGGGAAAGCGATATCCGGGAAGCAGCTCAATTTGTAGTGCAGACTTCTGATAATTATCCAAGCGTTGCAATGTTAGGGTATATCTTTCCCTTGCTTGACACACCCGTTACGTTTCCTTATATTCCGTTGAACTATTACAATCAATTCGATAAACGCAATCTACGTCAGTGCACTAAACTCAATTAAAGGTGTATACATATGCGAAAATTATTTTTTGCCACTTTTTTGATTATTGTATTTTTTGTTACCGGTTGTACGCTTCCCCCAATAAGGCTTTTTCCGAGCCAGGCCGATCCACTTAAAGAGTTCACCCTTGAGGGGAAAGCTGATCAGAAAGTTCTGATCATTCCAGTACGAGGAATCATAACCAATCACCCGAAGGATGGATTTATTCGCACCCGGCCAAGCATGGTGCAGGAAGTCGTCTCTCAGCTCCGGCTGGCTGAAAAAGATGAAAGCGTCAAGGCGGTGATTTTAAAAATCGACTCGCCGGGCGGTTCTGTGACTGCCAGCGATGTTCTTTATAACGAAATTTCGGCGTTCAAAGAACGCACGGGAGCCACGGTGGTGGCTGCCATGATGGGGGTGGGCGCCTCGGGAGGATATTACATTTCCCTTCCGGCCGATTATATTCTGGCACATCCCACCACAATTACCGGCTCCATCGGCGTTATTTTCATGCGCCCCAAAGTGACCGGTCTCATGCACAAAATCGGCATTGGCATGGATGTAAGTAAATCCGGAGTAAACAAGGATTTAGGCTCCCCTTTCCGACCGGCGACTGCAGAAGAGGAAAAAATATTTCAAGACCTGACCGACCGGCTGGGTGTCAGATTCGTCGATTTAGTGGCAAAACATCGCAAACTCAAACCGGAGACGATTGCCGAGATTTCCACCGCGCGTGTTTATCTGGCCAATGAGGCCCTCGATCTGGGTCTGGTGGATGAAATCGGATATTTACAAAATGCGGTTCTCCAGGCAAAAAAGCTGGCCCGGCTTCCGGAGAATGCAAAAGTGGTGATCTATCGCCGGACCGAATATCCGGACGACAACATCTACAACACGTCTACCTACTATGGCGGCGGTGACGTATCACTCATTTCTCTAAAGCTTCCCGGGTCATTGAGCCATATTCGTACCGGCTTTTATTATTTGTGGCCGGCGGCGGCGATGGGAGAGGACAGATGACAGAAGTCGGATGTCAGAAGGCAGATGCCTGAGGGCAGATGACAGGGGAGAGAGACTATTGCATTCGGAATGTGGAAAAAGAAGATAGGAGACCGGGAAGCTAAGAGGCTGAAACCCGTAACTTACAACCCGACAACTCCCAACCCCTGAACCCAGCGCTACCGGACTTCTCTCCTCCTCATCTCATCTTCTTTTCGTCCTTCGTACATTATCCCGCACCCTCCCTCCCTCCCTCCCTCCCTCCCTCCCTCCTTCCATCTCTCTCGCAACCCGTAACTCTCAACTATCCACGATTTCCCAATTTTGTGTCCTATGCCCCACGCCATACGCTCTATGCTCTTTCTCCCCATCTATTCCTTGACTTCTCCAATAAATTCCTGCTATTGGAAAGTGATTCCGATTAAAAAAATGTAACGGATAACCGGCGGATTTTCTTACATAACCATTGGAAGGGCATAAAGGGTTTACCTAATACCGAAAGTCCTGTATCGTGCTGATGGTAACGGGGCTTGGTCTTTTCATATCTTTGGTCGGAGAGCAGTGCTTTAACCCAATAAAAAAGGAGATTTGAGGATGAAACGATTAAAAAATGCATCCATGATGGCAGCCCTTGTTTTGTGTTTGGTGGGGGCCTTTGGGCTTGTTGGATGGGCAGAAGAAGGTGTACCGGAAAAGACGAATTGTGATGCCGAGATTTCATGGGAAGTGACTAAGGAGGTCAAACTGACCCAGTTCGACTGCGCGCTGGGGAAACATGGCGGTCAACCCGCGCTCATTTTTACTGTCGGGCTTATGAATCCCACGGATAAACCCTTGCGATACCGGATTAATATCTATTTGGAAGACATGGATAAAGCAGCCGGGCATCTTGTCCCACGCAAAGGAAAACCGCCGGAAATAAAGCCCGGTGAGACCGCCACTGTCAAAATACCTTTTATAAGGTTGGATAAAGAATCGAAAAAAATCCTGGTGATAGTTAAAACAATGAGCTCATAATTGACCGGGTTTATTAAAAATTAATCTCAGATACAAAGGAGGATAATAAAATGGGAAAATTGGGCACGAAAATTTTTCTTTTAAGTATTGTGACATTATGTTCCATCCTGTTGATCACCGGTCCTGCTATAGCACGGACCCAGTTTGTTTCTATCGGCACCGGCGGTACCGGCGGCATTTATTATCCCTATGGCGGTGGGGTGGCTGAAATTTGGAACAAGTACGTAAAAGACGTAAAGGCGGTAGCCGAAGTCACCGGCGCCAGTGTGGAGAATGTTAAACTTGCTCACAAGGGTGAGACGGTCATCGGTGAGGTCATGGGGGATGTGGCGGTGGCCGGCGGGGTTTGAGTCGCCGTTGGCAGGTCAGTCGGCCAGGCCCTGGTGGCTTCGGCCGTGGCCGTCGGGTTGATTGTGGCGCCGATGGTCGGCGACGGCGTGACGGTGGCCTCGGGGGCCTCGGAGACCTGGGCAGCCATGCCCGCTGCCCAGGCTGACGTTTGGCCCGTGTCAGGCAGCACCCCTGTTAGCGCGATGATGACCAGGCTGACCAGCAGGA
>JAJRVC010000654.1 GCA_024277475.1 Deltaproteobacteria bacterium | reverse complement strand
TCCGCACCAGCTTAATTTTGTCGGCTTTAAAAACCAAAAAGCAGATGAGCTCATCGTCAAAATAAGGCAGGAGTACAATCACGACACCCAGGGCGAATACAGCCATCAGCTGCACGAAATCATTGCCCGTGAACAGCCCTACACTTTTTTGTACGTCGGAAAATGGACTGCAATTCTGGATAAACGAATCGTCATCAAAGATGTCGATGAAACCGGTCATGTTATTTATAAAAAAATCGTTCCCACCAAGACCGGAAATTATTCCTTCTACTTTAACCGCTGGATCAAGCTGGCAAAGATGCCTGAATTGACATCCTAAAGGAATCGAGATGTTGTCATTTATCGGACGTAGTACCATCCAAAAAATGGTAACCCTTTTTTTTGTGTCCATCGTATCATTTTTGATCATTCATCTGGCCCCCGGTGAACCGAGTCAGGTGGATCCGTTAAATCCCAAATTTACGCCTGAAATGGTGGAACGCTTTCGCCAGGCGTTTCATCTGGATAAGCCGCTCTACATTCAGTATCTCTATTTTTACCGCGACCTGTTCACCGGCAAGACTATTTCATGGAAAGACAATCAGCCGGTTCTCAAGAAGATATGGGAACGATTTTTAAACAGCCTTCCGCTGTTCATCGTGGGGACAATCCTCACCTGGACCATTTCCTTTCCTGTCGGAATCCGTTCGGCGATTTCCAGGGGGAGCGTTTACGATCGCAGCGCCACGTTTTTCTCCTATTTATTAATTTCAATTCCCGGATTCTTTTTTGCCTACATCTTAATCATCTTCGTAGTGACACAATTACATGTACCGGTCATCGGCATGGAAACATACGGCGCCGGCGGCACATCATGGATCCAGATGATAATGGACCGGATCTGGCACCTGCTGCTACCTTCAATTTTAGGAGCAACCGGTGGGATTGCGATTCTTTCCCGCTACGTTCGAAGCCAGATGCTCGAAGTTGAAAGCCAGGATTATGTCCGTACCGCCAGGGCCAAGGGCCTTTCGCCGGAGCAGGTTCACTACAAACATGCCCTGCGCAATGCCCTGCTGCCGTTCGTAACCATGTTCGGCATGATTTTGCCGGGACTGATCGGTGGTTCGGTCATTATCGAGTCGATTTTTTCCTGGCCGGGAATGGGCCGAATGGCCTATGAGGCCATCCTGGCCCGGGATTATCCGGTTATTCTGACAGTAAATTTTGTCTCTGCGCTCCTGGTGCTGGCGGGCACGTTTGTATCCGATCTGCTTTATATGGTGGTCGACCCGAGGATAAGACTGTGAAAAATGTCAATGAGAACACTTTGCCGCGGAATTTTGCCCTGGAAGAACCCATGGCACCAAAACGCACCAGATTGCAGGAATTCTGGCGGCTCTTCAAACAGAACAGATTGGCCATCCTGGGTCTGTCGATTTTCATTCTCTTTTTCTGCACCGCGCTTATCGGCCTTCTCTTGACTTCCGGCAAGAATCCCCTTTTCGATCCTGCGCTGATACGGCTGCAGGAAAAATTACGCCCGCCGCTGGCCACGCCTAATCTGAACAGTTTGCAGCCCGATGAAATCCCTGCCTTCGGGATCTACCTTTTCGGGACCGACGACCTGGGGCGTGACGTTTTTGCCAGAATGCTGCAAGGCGCATGGGTCTCCTTGACTGTGGGTTTTGTAGCCGTGGGCATTTCCGTGCTGATCGGTATATTTATGGGAGGTCTAGCCGGCTATTTCGGACAGCATCACATCCGGGTACATCATCTGATGTCGTTTGCTTTTCTAACTGTCGGCATAGGGCTGTTGTCAACCAACCATGTCAACTCCGGCGCCATCTTGATCACCGGTGTGTTGCTTTACACGATATATCTCCTTTTTCGTAATAAACCACCTGACAAAAAACAGCAATCCCTTCGGCTGGCTATCCTCCAAAAAAAGGCTGTCTCCGTAGACACGCTGATCATGCGGTTTGTGGACATTATGTTGTGTTTTCCGAGTTTTTTTCTGATTCTTACGGTAGTGGCCTTGCTGCCGGCCAGCATTTATAATATTATGATTATCATCGGTATGACTAGCTGGATGGGCGCAACGCGTTTTGTTCGTGCAGAATTTCTCTCCTTAAGAGAACAGGATTTTGTGGCTGCGGCCAGAGCGCTGGGCCTCAGTAACTTTCGTATCATATTCCGGCACATGATGCCCAATGCCATCGCACCGGTGCTGGTATCGGCCACCATCGGGATTGCAACGGCTATTCTGACCGAAGCGGGCCTAAGCTTTCTCGGTTTCGGTGTGCCGCCCCCCCATGCCACCTGGGGCAATATACTTTCAGACGGCAAGCGGTTCATTTTTGACGCCCCCTGGCTCACTTTCATACCGGGATTTGCAATCCTTGTTGTAGTGCTTTCCTTTAATCTGTTTGGTGAGGGGTTGAGAGATGTTATGAATCCAAGGTTGAGGGAAAGGAAGTAGTGCGGTCCACCGTGTCAGTTAAAAATGGCGTAAAATATTCGAATATGGACAATAAAAACAACATCCTGTTATCCGTTGAAAACCTCAAAGTTTATTTCCGAAGTGAGGATGAGCTTGCACGTGCCGTGGACGGCATCAGTTTCCGGGTTCGCAAACAGGAAACGGTCTGCATTGTGGGTGAATCCGGTTGCGGTAAAACGATTTCAGCCCTCAGCATCATCGGTCTCGTTCCAATACCCCCTGGCGAGATTGCCGGCGGTAAAATTTTTTTCAACGGGATCAGTCTGCTTGATCTTGAAGAAGATGCCATGCAGAAGATCCGCGGCAATCAAATCGCCATGGTCTTCCAAGAACCCTTGACCTCGCTAAATCCGGTGTTCACTATCGGGAACCAGATTGCAGAAGTTATTAAAACTCACGATACAGTGTCTGATGGCGAAATTGACTCCCGCTGCCTCCAATTGCTGAAAGGGGTAGGTATTTCCTCTCCTGGAGAACGGCTCGGGGATTACCCTCATCAGTTGAGCGGTGGGCAACGCCAGCGTGTTATGATTGCCATGGCCCTGGCCTGTAATCCCGAGCTGATTATTGCCGATGAACCCACCACCGCTCTGGATGTCACGGTGCAATCCCAGATATTGAGACTACTCGCTACCCTTCAAAAAACCCACTCCATGTCGATACTGTATATCACCCACGATCTTGGGGTGGTCTCCAAGGTGGCAGACTGGGTTTGTGTGATGTATGCCGGAATCATTGTTGAACAGGGAAACAAAAATCATATCTTTAGGGAATCTCGTCATCCCTATACCCAGGCACTCCTGGCATCCTTACCGCACCGTTCAAAACGTGGAAAACGCCTTTACAGCATTGCCGGCACTGTGCCCAATCCGGCCTACAAGCCGGCGGGATGTCCTTTTCATCCCCGCTGCTCCCGCGTTATCCAGACTTGCAGGACACAATTTCCGGCGATGTTAGACTATGGCGAAGGACACCTGGCACGTTGTCCGGTGCTTTTTGGCAAAGGACACGGGGTATAACCGTCAGGCCGAGGTGAACGATTAGTGCAAATATGGGATAAAGCCATATTTACAACCACTTAACCAGTCAACTAATAAACCAATAAACGATATCTGTACTAACATATGAATCAAATTAAGACTCATAATTCAGTCATCCTTCGCGTCGATGGTTTAAAAAAATACTTTCCCATACATAGGGGATTTTTCCAACGCGTTGCAGGCTGGATGAAAGCCGTTGAAGAAGTATCGTTTCAGATCGGAAAAGCCAAAACCCTCGGACTGGTCGGAGAAAGCGGTTGTGGGAAAAC
>JAJRVC010000653.1 GCA_024277475.1 Deltaproteobacteria bacterium | reverse complement strand
GCATTGACACCCCAACGGGGCAGGCAGTCAATGCAATCCAAATGCTCCCATCATGGCAGCGACTTCTAACCGAATATAAAAGTTTTGCCATTTTTTCTTTCGATTCTTTGCTGTGTTCAGTGGGCTGAATAGTTACCAAAATTTAATTAATTGAAAGTTCCCCAGGGGCAGGTTAAATTTGCCCGGAATTTTCTGTGAAAATCATAATCATCTGCGGCTATCTGCGTCGAAAATTCCCGTTGAAATAGAGACTACACTTATCAAGAAAAAGGAGTGTATATGGATTACCGGAAAATCAACCGCGAGTTATGGAATGCTAAGACCGAGGTACATTTTGAATCGGAGTTCTACGATGTAAAATCTTTCCTGGCCGGGAAAAACAGCTTAAATGCCCCGGAACTGCAATTGCTGGGGGATGTGGCCGGGAAGTCCTTACTGCACCTGCAATGTCATTTTGGGATGGACACCCTTTCGTTGTGGCGGATGGGCGCCCGGGTGGCCGGGGTGGATATTTCCGACCGCGCCATTGAGCGAGCCAATGAATTAACGGAGAAATTGGGGGCGGAAGCCCGTTTTCTGCGCAGCGATATTTACGATCTCCCCGGCGTGCTGAATGAAGCATTTGACCTGGTTTTCACCTCGTACGGAACCATCGGCTGGTTGCCGGATATGGACGGCTGGGCAGAGGTGATCGCCCATTTCCTCAAACCCGGGGGAACCTTTGTGATCGTCGATTTCCACCCGGTCTTGTGGATGTTCAGCGAAGATTTCCGCTCTATCAAATATGATTATTTTAACACCGCCCCCCTGGTAGAAGAAATCGAGGGAACCTACGCCGACCGTTCCGCCCCGATTAAAAACCAGGCGGTGTCCTGGAACCACAGCCTCAGCGAAGTCCTGGGGGCCTTGTTGAAGCACGGGCTGGTTTTGGAACTGTTCCGGGAATATGACTATTCGCCCTATAACTGTTTCGAAAACACGGTGGAGATCGAACCGGGGAAATATCAAATCCGGGGACTGGAAGGCAAAATCCCCATGATGTTTGCCCTCCGGGCCCGGAAAAAATAAGCAGTATTGAGTCGCAGGAATTATTCGTCGGTAATTTGAATTCCAACCGCGATGGCGACTTCCTCGGTGAGGTCCATAATAATGCTTTTGTTAAAATAGAGGATCGGTTGAGATTGCAGCACCAGGTCCAGCCCTTTCTGTGCGGCAATCTTGTCGATAACCTTTTGTAATCTGTCGATTACCACAGTCTGCAGTTCCTGGCTTTTTTGCTGCAACTTCAGATCGGCTTCTTCGGCGCTGCTTTGAATTTCGTTCTGGAGTTTCTGAAGCTCTTTTTCCCGTTCGGCCTTAACCTCATCGGTAAGCAACGCCTGCTGGTTTTGATATTCCTGAACTCGCTGGCGGAAATAATCCTGCTTGATGCGGATTTGCTGTTCCAATTGTTCTTTTAAGGTCTTTAGTTGAGTTTGATTTTGTTTCGTTTCCGGCATGTAGGCCAGCAACAATTCCGCATTTAAAAAGCCGATTTTCAGTTGCTGCGCCTGAAGCCCTCCGGCGAGAAACGTGACGCTCAGCATAACAAACAGGCCGGTGATAATGGTTCTGCAATAATTCATGGCGCTCCTTTGGAGTTATTGGGTGTTGGTGGTTTAAATTTTTATCTTAATCCGGAGAAGTCGCCGGAACTGTTCCCACGGCTGCCCCGCTATAAACGCCGCTTCATTAACAAATTGTCAAGACGCTCGTGAGGGCATAAGTAAACCCGGAGACAAAACAATTGAAGGGCAAAAAACTCGCGTCAAAATAAGATATTCCCGGCAAAAAGTCAAGTGCTCGCACCGGCTTGTCGCGATAAAGGGATGATTGTTGCAAGAGCTGGGTTGGTGAATTGCCCGGTCAATCAGTTCCTTGCCGCCGCTGCTTTTCCCTGCCAGCATCACCTGTACATCACAACGCGCCGCTGTGGGGAAGAAGCGGCCCGGGCTTCATGAAGGAAACGTTGCTTTGCGTTTTCATCCAGGCAGAGAAGGGGTGACCGAAACTTTATGGCGACAAAGCTGATCCGGTTTTAAATCCGGGCTTTATAGACGAACCCACGCCCCCGCCGCCAAGTTTATCCAAAACTCAACTCACATTTGGATTATAACCTTTTACGGAAGATCGTACTTTTCGCACTTTATCACGCAAAAGGAGCGGGTCTTTGTTATAACTGCCGGAACAGGATGAACAGGAAGTTATGCAAAAAAAGGGGGCGATTCCGGGTGAAGCAGATCAGCAACCTTCATATAATAATATATCTTGGCGCGTCCCTTTTGTAGCGGATATAGGCGTCGCCATGCACAGAATACAGGTATTCCTCTTCCTTCCTGATCATTTTATGTATCAGGAAAAACCCGGCTATGGAAAGACCAAGCAGCACCAGGTTCTGCAGAAGAATCGTATAAGCGGCAAACATTAGCAGATAGGACAAAAAATACGGATTGCGTGTAAACCGGTAAATACCTGTAACAATCAACTCGGTTTTCTGGTCCTCTAAAATACCGACTCGCCAGGAATCTCTTAAACTGATCAGCGATGCTATGGAAATTATAAGATTTAAGGAGAGGAGTAGTATTCCCAAAGTCATGGAGAAAAAACTGCTGAGCAATTGAACTTTTCCCAGGGGCTGTTCCAGAAATGCCGATGCGAAAGCAACGCCAATGAATAAGGCGGAAAAGAAAATAAAATTAACGGCCTCTTTGTTTTTTCCGTGGATCTGCTTTCTGGTGTTCCTGCGGAGGTAAATGTTTTTCGCTGTAAACATCCCCTGGAAAATTAATTGATGTATCAGGATGATGAACCCGGTTTCTATCATTTTTACCTTTTATCTTGTACAACGATTCGGAATTTTGTCAGAAATAGGCTGCCAGTGCGGGTATTTGAAAAGGGCGCATGTCACATTGCACTTTTAGCCGGCTTTTAGAAACCGTTAAAATAGTTTAGCTGTAGGTGTAACTTCATAGGCGTTTAACCAATTGAATAGGTTCTAAGTGCTTTCGCACACTTCGGTCCCCGGCCGGCCGGGGTGTCTTCGACAGAGTCAATCGACAATCCCGGCCGGCCGGGAGTCGAATAAGACCCCGAAAGGGGCTATTTGTTCTTTTGAGAGCTGCGTGTGATTTTTTTTCCGAACTTGTCTTCAATGATTAGATTGCCTCTCAATTTATTTACGGTTAAATTGTTCTTCAAGTAATTCAAATAACCAAATTCGCCCAGTCGGCCGCCGCTCATGTTCTTTACCGAAAGCATCAGCCTTAGAATAACTTGACTTACTTTATTCTTACCCATATTCTCTTCCCAAAGGGCAATATTATCCTCAAATAATTGTAGAAGGTTTACGGTTAAAACATCTAATTTATCCTCTTCGATCTGCTCACCTTTAAAGTAACTCCGGTAAATTTTTTTATACGATTCAAATACTGATGTATCTGTAATTCTAATCATGCCGGCCATATAAACCGACCGAATAAAGGATTCGATTTCATATGCCATAAGCGCCACATCTTCATTTTGAAAAATATCATTGTATGGGCCGTGAGGGACGCTTTCAATCAACTTTGAAAACTCTTTTTCTTCTGTTCTTCTCTTCTGAAAAACGACGCCTTCCAGATATTTGCAGTCCTCATCGCATTCAATGTTGGCCAGCCTGTTTTTAGCGCAACAAACCGGGCAAAGAACATTGTTGAGCGGAGCGCAGTATCTCTTTCCTTTACGTGATTGACAGTACCAACATTTTACCATTTTTAATACCCCCGGGATTTAAAACATATGAAACGCCTAACGACCTCCTGTAACCGCTTCAGCCGGAATCGGATAATTTGGTATAATTATAACCTTCTAAATTCAGCACTAAAACCTTTTTTTGAGTTTTTATGATCAAGGCCTTCCCGGGTTATGCGGTTCTTTGCCCTCCCCCGGGGGGCGAGGTCGGCGCATCCGCACTTCTCTGATCAGTTGTTCTCGTTAGCCGGGTGCTGTTCAGCAACAGTCCCTTCGTGCGGGGCGGGATGTTTCAATAATTTAGGGACGCCGATTCTAGCCGACGCTGATAATTTGGAAAAAATCTACCGGTTTCTCCCAAGAGAATTGGTGTAAGAAGCCGTGATTTGAACTATTTCCACTTTTCATGTTTTACCTCGCAGAGCACCGACTCCAGGGCGTTAAACTCTAATTTTTTCGGTTTTATGGGCATTAGCGGCAAAGCAATATCTTCCTCCGGTTTGTTGATAAAAACACGTAGGTAAACATAACGTTTTTTTCCGAAATCCACTTTCAGGTTCATGTACATGGCAAAAT
>JAJRVC010000652.1 GCA_024277475.1 Deltaproteobacteria bacterium | reverse complement strand
CTGACCCGCATCAACCTGCAGCACATGCCCATCTATCTGGCCTGGGCGCGTTCGCCGGCCAGAATGGCCAACAAACCCATCAAATACGGCGTATCCGATGAGGTTGACAAATTCCCGCCGGCAGCCTCCAAGACCGAAACCGGGCCGCTGGAGCTGATCGACAAGCGCTTTAATACCTATCGCTGGAATTACAAGCACTGGAAAATCTCAACACCCACGGTGGAAAACGGCCATATCTGGCAGGCTTTTCTGTCTGCCGAAGTCCGGTTCGACTACTGGGTATGCTGCCAATTTTGTGGTAAATACCAGTTGATGGAATTCAAAAACATCAAATGGCCGGCCGATGAACGGGATCCGGCGGTGATTAAAAAACGTAAGCTTGCAACCTATGAGTGCGCCCATTGCCATACCCACTGGAAAGATGACGAGCGCAACACCGCCGCGCGCGCCGGGCGCTGGCAGGACCGGAAAACCGGCATGGAATTATTCGATTACCTCAAGGCCCACCAGCCCACCGACATCGCCTTTCACCTGCCTGCCTGGCTATCTTTTTTCGTCGACCTGCATGAGATCGCGGCTGCATTCCTGCTGGCCGGCAAGGACAAAACCAAGCTCAAGGATTTTAAAAATAATTACGAGGCTTTGCCGTTTATTGATTATATCGTGGATCGCTCAGAGGACGCTATTTTAGCGCTGTGTGACGACCGCCCGCGCGGCCAGGTGCCTGGCGGAGGGATGACGGCCGGCCTGACGGCAGCTGTGGACAGCCAGGCCGACGGATTTTGGTTCGAGATAAGAGCATGGGGCTGGGGCTTGACCGAGGAGAGTTGGAAGGTGCGAGGCGGTTATGTAACTACTCTTTCAGCTTTGGAAGAGGTGTTGTGGGTGCATGCCTATTTTGATTCTGAAGGCAACCGCTATGTCATACACATGACGGTCATGGATGCCATGGGCGGTACCCAGCGCAAGAGCGCCGGCGTGGGTACCCGGACATCCGAAGTGTATGATTTTTGCCGGCTGCACCGCGGCAAGATTTTCCCGTTTAAAGGTGAACAGCGGCAAAACCAGCCCTTTAAGTACTCAAAGATCGACACTTACCCGGGCACAAACAAGCCAATCCCCGGCGGTGTCCAGCTATTGCTGGCCAATGTAACTTACTACAAAAACAAGTTGTCGAACAAACTGGCGGTTGCGCCGGCGGACCCGGGCGCCTGGCATTACCACAGCGAGCTGACCGATGATTGGGCGCGCCAGATGACAGTCGAATATCCCGATGACAACGGCCTGTGGCAGTGCCCGGCCGGCAAGGCCAACCACGCCTGGGATATCAGTGTTTACGGCCTGGTGGCGGCTGACATCATCGGTATCAAATATTGGAAACCCGAACCTAAAAATCCTAAACCATCTAAAATTAAAGTGGCCAGGTCTAAATTTTTATCTTAAATGGGCAAAATTTTCACATATAAAGGGCGTTATACATGTTAACCAGGGAAAGGCCGTTATGCATATCTAAAGATTAAATTTTTAAGGGGTTTAAAGGGGAAAATAATGGCGGAAAAAGAACGATATTTATATGTAGTGCGAGTAGCTGGAGAGTTGAAATGTTCAAAGCGACATGTATATCGTTTGATAAACTCCGGGGCACTCAAGGCAGTTAAAATAGGCAATAGAGCACTCAGAATCCCGGAATCTTCATTAAATGCGTTTATTTCTGACCGTGAAATTGATCCACAGGACGTTATTGTTTAAAAAATTTAGAGCAAATTTGAATGCCCGGTGCTGTCTAAAATTTTATTTTGGACAAAACCGGGTTTTTTTATACTGTTTTTCACCAATATTTTTTTATTTAGTGAAATATTTTGTGACAGGAGGCGACAGGAGGCGACAGGAGGCGACAGGCGTGACTTGATTTTCTTCTTTTTCCAATCCTAAAATATCCCCAGCAGATGAATTAATTCTAATTCTAATCCAAAGCAAAATATCAAAATGGCTTATTCACAAACAGATCTTACCAACATCGAATCCGCCGTCATGGACCTGGCCACCGGCAAGCGGGCCGTGCGGGTCACTATTGACGGCAAATTAATAGAATATGGGCAGGCCCAGCTCAACGAGCTCAAAGCTCTGCGAGCCGATGTCAAATCGGAAATAGACGCCGCTTCCGGCGCAACCGGATTTGTGCTGACCACCACCAGTAAGGGACTGTAGATTTGCATTATCTTAAAATTGTCGACAGCCATGGAAACAGAATACCGATGCAGGAAAATATGAGCAGCTTCGAAGGGGCTGCCTACGGTCGCCGAATGGGTACCTGGGGTATGTCGTCATCCGGCCCGAATGCATCCTTGTTTGATTCACTTGCAGCGCTTCGCGCCCGCTCTCACCAGCTCGTTCGTAACTATTCCCTAGCAAGTGGGGCCATCGGTTCTTTTGTATCCGATATGATCGGCACGGGTATTACCCCGCGCTGGCAGTTAGACGATGCCGCTCTCAAACAGCAAATCCAGGAGCTATGGGCGGATTCGGTTGATGAATTAGATGCGGATGGAGTCTGCGATATATACGGCCAGCAATCCGTCTTGGCACACACTTTGATTGAAGGGGGTGAATGTTTTGGCCGGTTCAGGTACCGCCGGCCAGATGATGGATTAATCGTGCCATTGCAAATCCAGCTTTTTGAAGGGGATCACCTGGATGAGTCCTATTCAACCATTGCTGAAAACGGCAATAATATCCGGATGGGGATAGAGTTCAATAAGATCAACCGCCGGACCGCATATTGGCTATACCGGGATCACCCCGGAGAAAACTTCTTACATGCCGACACCACCACGAAATATCGAATCCCAGCCGCTGAAATAATGCATGTTTTTCGTCCGCTGCGTGCCGGCCAGATCCGCGGACGTCCCTGGTTGGCACCCGTCATCGTTGCCATGCATGATATCGATCAGTGTTCGGACGCTGAGTTGGTCCGCCGCAAAACAACCGCCATGTTCGGCGGATTTATTACTCAAAATAACATGTCGGACCCTACCAGTGCGGTGTTTCCGAGTCCAATCGGGAGAGCGGTGAGCGATGACTTGCAGGGAAACGAAGTTATCGCCCTGGAGCCCGGCACTTTTCCCAAGTTGCCTGCGGGCATGAGTGTTGAATTCGCAGAACCCAAGGATGTCAGCGGCAGTTATATCGATTGGATGAAACAGGGACTGCGCAATGTAGCCCGCGGCATCGGGATCACTTACGAACAGCTTACCGGAGATCTCGAAGGTGTTAATTATTCTTCTATCCGAGCAGGATTGCTTCAGTTTCGCAGGCTATGCAAAATGATTGTCGCCATGACGATCATACATCAGTTTTGCAAACCGCTGGCACGCAAATGGATGGACATGGCTGTTTTGTCGGGCGCCCTGGAGCTTCCTGATTACTTTAAAAATCCACGCAAATATCAAAGAGTGCAGTGGCGCCTGGACGGCTGGGAGTGGGTGGATCCGCTCAAGGATCAAAAGGCCGATCAGATTTCCGTGCGAAACGGGTTTAAGAGCCGTGCCAAGGTGGTGGCCGAATTGGGAGAAGATGTTGAAAATGTCGATAATGAAATAGCACAGGACAATCAGCGCGCCGACGGCCTGGGTCTTGTTCTGGACAGCGATCCCAGAAAAACCAACGTTTCGGGAATATATCAGGAGACGAAAGAAGATGAATAAATTCATAAATATTTTTAATGAGCCCCAGATGATCTCCGAAGCATATGCGGATCTAATAATGTCTGTCATAAAGGCTCCCGCACCGGCCAATCCGGAAGATATCAAAACGCTGTTGCAGGGTTTTCGAGGAGACGGCAATGATTCTGTAAAAAGCCCGGTAGCGGTTATTCCCGTGCTCGGCGCATTAAGTTATCGTGGATATAACTGGTATTCCCGGTCCACCTACCAGGATATCCGTGAAAACTTTCGTTCGGCCTTAAACAACGCGGATATTGAAGCGATTGTTTTTGATATCGACTCTCCCGGCGGAGAAGTAGCCGGCGTATTCGACCTGGCCGATGAAATTTATAACGCCAGGGGAGAAAAGCCCATCTATGCAATTGCCAATGAATCGGCCTATTCGGCGGCCTACGCGATTGCGTCGGCGGCGGATGATATTTTTCTATCCCGCACCGGCAATGTCGGTTCCATCGGGGTCATTGCCATGCATTCGGACTGGAGCAAATACGATGAAAAATTAGGTGTGAAATATACCGCAATTTATGCCGGTGAACGGAAAAACGATTTTAATCCGGATGAACCGTTATCCAAGGAAGCCCACCGGATTGCCCAAAACAGGGTAAATCAGGTTTATGACATATTCGTTGAAACCGTGGCCAGAAACCGGGACCTGCCAGTAGACGCCGTGCGAAAAACAGAAGCCGGAATTTACCGGGGCCAGGATGCGCTCGATGCCGAACTGGCGGATGAAGTTATGTCCTGGGAAGAAGCCATGGAGAAAATATTAAAAACTTATTCTATCGAAAGGAGTTATGCCATGTTGACAAATATCCCGAAATTAAAATCCAAACTGGAGTCTTTTTTGGCGGATGATGCCAAAAAAGAAGATGTGGTATCCATGCTGGCCGATCTTGGCTTTATCGTGAAACCTGAAAATGCACAGGCAGAGATCGACAAGCTGATTGCGGCTGCACAAACCGAAGGTGAAAAATCAGGCCACACTGCCGGTGAAGAATCAGGCCGACAAACGGCCATTGATTATGCCGTTGAAGTTGCCCAGATCTGTCAGTTGGCCGGCACACCGGAGATGGCAGCCGATCTTATGAAGGCTGAAACGCCCATCGAAGAAGTCCGCAAAAAAGTGGTGGCTGCCAAAGCGGATCAAAGCAGCAAAGTTGAAATTGCCTCAACTGTGAGCGCAACATCTGTTGCCGAGCCTGATGTTCTGTTAGCAGATGCCCAGCGGCGGGCACAGGAAAACCTGGCGAAAAAACAATAAAGTAACAGGCAGCGATAAAGCCAAACAAATTTTAACTTAATCAAATAACCTAATCAAATAACCTAATTAAATATTTGGGGAGATGGAAAAATGGCAAATCAAACAGAAAGCGATCGTTTAAACGATCTTCTGAAATGGGAGCAGGACAATTATTTTTCGAGGGAAGGCGTTGTTGTGCTTTCCGGAGAAAATCTTTCGTTGGGGGCCGTGGTGGGCAAAATCAATCACACAACACCGACCACCGGGGCGGCTGATGCCGGCAACACCGGAGACGGCACCTGCACCGGTGTTACCGGCGGTGATGATGTGCAAGTCGGTACCTATGTGCTTGAATGCATAGCTGTCGCGACCAATGCGGGGACTTTCAAGGTAACGGCACCAAACGGTGAAGCCTTGCCGGATGTTACGGTGGCAGTGGCCTACACCAACGAGCAACTGAATCTTACCATCAATGACGGTTCCACGGATTTTAT
>JAJRVC010000651.1 GCA_024277475.1 Deltaproteobacteria bacterium | reverse complement strand
TGATACCCTTGTCGCTCAAAATATTGACTGGCGACATCCAAAATACTCTCTTCATCATCCACAAAGAGAATTGTCTCTTTTTTTTGATCATTCATGCATTTTATCCTGGAAATATCGATTTAGCTCCAGCTTTGAGCATACCTGCAAAATTTTATATCGACGGATTGAGCGAAAACTTTAGCAGGACAACCTAAAATTTAATTTAAACCGCAAGGCGGGGCTGTTGTGCTGCTCTTTTTATTTTGGTCACACATTCTCATTTGCAGCCTCTCAGAGATTCGGGATCCATCTTTAATCTGAAACTGCGAACATTTGCTCGAAAAAAACTTGACGGCAATGGCAATAAATCTGTATGAGTTGCACATTTATTTTTAAGAAATTCGATCTTTTTTTTAAAACAAAGCAAAACAATACCATAAACTGTCAATATTCAATTCCCCGATAAAGCTGAATTTACGTTATGCTATAAGCCCGAGAGCGGGATCTCCGCTACGCGGAGACCGGCTAAGTTTGTCCGGGTTGGGAAACAACAGGTGACCAAGTCGCAAAATTATCGAACGCCGCAGAATCATCAAGCACCTTTACGCGTGTGCCTGTTAAGCTATCGCAGCAATCCGCACTGCGGCGGTCAGGGGGTTTATCTTAAAAATTTGAGCCGATCTCTTAAAGATCTCGGCCATGTTGTGGATGTAATATCAGGTCCTCCCGATCCACAGCTGGATGACGACATCCAGGTGCATAAACTGCCTTGCCTTGATCTTTACAATCCGCAGGATCCTTTCAGAATCCCTGCCCCGCTGGAACTTATGAATCCCATCAATCTCGTTGAATGGATCGGGGTCTCCACCATGGGTTTTCCGGAGCCTTTTACTTTTGGACTCCGAGCATATCAATTTTTAAGATCAGGGCCGCACAGGTACGATATCGTGCATGACAATCAAAGCCTATCTTACGGCATATGGGCCATAAATAAGCTGGTGCCAACCATTGCCACCATCCATCACCCCGTCACGGTGGACCGCAAGATCGCCATCCAGTCGGTTTTCTCCCCATGGGAGAAAATGAAACAATGGCGATGGTATTCCTTTATCGGGATGCAAAAGCGGGTGTCCAGATCACTTCCCCGCATCATTACCGTATCAAAATCGGCCAAAAAAGACATCAGCCGGGATTTTGATATACCGTCGGAAAAATTCAGCATCGTGCCCAACGGCATCAACACCAACCTGTTCTATCCCATCTCCGAAATCAAAAGAGAAAAAAATCGGGTTATCGTAACCAACAGCGCCGATACGCCGCTGAAAGGGCTTTTTTATCTATTCCAGGCGGTGGCCGAATTGGCGAAAATTCGAGATATCCACGTTACCGTCGTCGGAGAACCCAAAAAAGACGGTGTCATCGTAAAGCTGGTCAGGGATCTGAGCATCGGTCACCGCATCCATTTCACCGGCAGGATTGACGATCAGGAGTTTGTCCGACAATATGCAAGGTCGACAATGGCTGTGGTCCCTTCCGTTTATGAAGGGTTTGGCCTGCCGGTGGGAGAAGCCATGGCATGTGGTGTTCCGGTCATCAGCACCACGGGAGGCGCGTTGCCCGAAGTAGTGGGAGATGCCGGCGTTCTGGTACCACCGGCCAATTCGGCGGCACTCGCCAGAGCCATGCAGGAGCTTCTCGGCAACCCCGCCCGGGCCAGAGACCTGGGTATAGCCGGATACAGACGGGTTCAAGAGCATTTTACCTGGAAAAAAGCCGCGGAAAAAACCGCGGATGCCTACCGGGAGGTCATCGATGGTCACCGTCGAATTTGACCGGCTTGCCGTGAAATCCGGATTTAAGATTCTGGATATCGGATGCGGTTCCGGTCGTCATACCTGTGCCGCATATCAATGCCGCAATGTTACCGCCATCGGAGCTGATCTGAATTTCAAGGATTTGACCGAAGCCGGAAAACGTCTCAAACTGCATGACTCGTTGGGCGAACACGGCGGCGGTGTGTGGGGGCTTTTGGTGGCGGACGTGACCTGCCTGCCCTTTAAAGATGACTATTTCGATATCGTTATCTGCTCCGAGGTCCTGGAACACATTGTGCGCCATCAAATTGCTATTGAAGAAATTATCCGGGTATTGAAACCGGGGTGCAATCTTGTGGTCAGCGTTCCCAGGTACTGGCCGGAACGTATCTGTTGGGCCCTGTCACAAGATTACCACAATACCCAAGGGGGGCATGTTCGAATTTTCAAACGATCCGATTTAATCGCCGATCTGGAAAACTTCGGAGTTAAACATTGGGCAGTACATTTTGCCCACAGCCTTCACACCCCGTTCTGGTGGCTAAAATGCCTGATGGGACCTAACCGCGACGACTCAGTACTCATCAATCTGTATCACCGTTTCCTGACCTGGGATATCATGAAACGACCTCGATGGACGCATTTTCTGCAAAACCTGCTGAACCCGATTCTGGGGAAAAGTATTGTGGTTTATTTGCAGAAAGTGTAACCGTTTACAGGTTCAGAGGTTCGGGGTTTGTGAAGGTTAGCAGAAGTAAAACAACCCTGAACGGTGAACTTGGAACCTGTGAATGCATACAGATGCCGATCTATTTTACAAATTTTATAGGTAGTGCCCATCCACGAAGCCTTTTTTATCCATGGGCACTGGCGTAAGTTTCCAATTCAGAAATGAGCAATTTTTTCTCTGAGCAAGGCCGCACAAGGGTTTACGTTGAGACGTACTTTTCGTACT
>JAJRVC010000650.1 GCA_024277475.1 Deltaproteobacteria bacterium | reverse complement strand
TTGAACTGGAAGATTTCTACCCGGCCGGTGACGAATTTATTTTGGTCAACGAAGTCTTGGGAAAGATCGTACCGGAAGGTGGGATTCCCCTGAATATACTGGCGGTCGTCAGCAATGTGGAGTCGCTGCTAAATATTTCCCGCGCCATGACAGACAAACCGGTTACAGACCGTTATTTGACCGTCTGCGGCGAAGTCAACCAACCCGTTATCTGCAAGGTACCCATCGGCACACCTGCCAATGCCGTAATCGAACTGGCTGAAGGCCCCAGAATTTCTGAATTTAGCATCGTGATGGGGGGTCCCATGATGGGCAAAATCCTGGCCGGTGGTTCTGAACCAATAACGAAAACAACCAGCGGAATTATCGTTTTGCCGCCCAACCACAACGTCATCCGGGATAAACAAAGAAATCTGGATCAGATGCGATTTATCGCCAAATCGGCATGTACCCAGTGTTCGCGCTGCACCGATCTTTGCCCCCGATACCTGATCGGACATGCTTTGGAACCTCACAGAATCATGCGGCATCTGGCCTACAATCCGGGAATGTTTGGAGAAGTGTTGGAAGATGCGCTGATTTGTTCGGAATGCGGTGTCTGCGAGAAATTTGCCTGTCCCATGATGCTCTCCCCCCGGGAAATCAATGCCGCTGTCAAGCAGCACCTGTTGAAGAAAGGAATCAAAAGAGAGTCCAAAACAGAAAGTTATCGAGTCTCTGCGTTTAAGGACACACGCAAAATTCCATTAAAGCGTCTCATGGAAAGACTCGATGTGACCCGTTACGATTCGCATCCACCCTTTTACGATGATAAAATCCAGGTAGACACGGTCAACATCCCGCTGCAGCAGCACATCGGCCGGCCGGCCTTGCCGGTGGTAAAGAAGGGAGACCGGGTCAAGAAGGGCGACTTGATTGGAGAAATCCCCGAAGGCGCCCTGGGAGCGAGGGTGCATGCCAGTATTGATGGGACAGTAGAGTCGGTAAATAAAAATATAGTGATAAAGCAATAGAAGCAAATGTAAAATTAGCAAAATGATTAAAATGAGCTAAAATTAATGAAACGCCCCAGCAAAATCTAAATAAAAAAAGATAGGATACCGTAATTTTAGGCAATTTAGGCATTTTATATTTTAGGCATTTCTTCGAACAGGAATAATCTTTTTTCAGAGGAATGAACCAGGCAAATCCCGTTAGCCCGATATAGGACACAAACATGGAACTCAAAGCCATCGCCATGATAGAACTCAATTCCATCGCCAAGGGTGTAGAGGCCGGTGATGAGATGGTCAAATCCGCCGCTGTTGATCTGATTATGGCGCAACCGATTTGTGCCGGTAAATATATGGTGCTGGTGTCCGGTGATGTGGATTCGGTGCAGCGCGCATCAGAAGTCGGCAAAGAGATGGCCGCTGAATTTATAGTGGATGATTTCGTCATCCCCAATGTTCATCCCTCGGTTTTTCCGGCGTTGACGGCCACCACCAGAATTCATGAGATCGATTCACTGGCTGTTATTGAAACTTTTTCCGTGGCGTCTGCTATCCTGGCGGCAGACGCCGCAGTCAAAGTTGCGGATGTAGACATTATCGAAATTCGGTGCGCCACCGGTCTGGGCGGAAAATCTTTTTTTTACCTCACCGGGGATGTGGCTTCGATAAATTCAGCTGTTCAAGCCGGCCTCGATCTTCTTCAGGGGACCGGGCTGGTATTAAGTCATGTAACCATTCCCTCGCCCAGCAAAGGCATTATCAGGTTTATTTTATGACGGACGTCGCTGAACATTTAAACAGTATCGTTAATTATCCGCACAACTGGGATTTTTCCGAAGCCGAACAATTGTATGCCGGAGTTGATCTGGGCACCTATAAAGCGATCGTGATTGTCGTAGATGAGACGGGCGTGCCCCGGGCGGCCACGATGAGACGGGCTGAAGTGGTCCGCAGCGGCCTGATCGTGGATTACGCCGGGGCCCGGAATATGGTCCTTGAAATGATCAAAGAAATCAGGGATTCCAGTCCCCTGCCCATCGAAAAAGGTGCCACCTCTTATCCGCCGCAGACGGAACACGCCAATATTAACGCCACCCGCTATATTTTAGAGGGGGCAGGACTCGACGTTTTAAAAGTTTTGGATGAACCGACCGCCGCCAATTATGTACTAAAACTTGAAAACGGGGCCATCGTGGATGTCGGTGGCGGAACAACGGGGGTTGCCGTGATCAAAAAAGGCAACGTAGTCTACACCAACGATGAAGCCACCGGGGGCGTTCATCTGTCACTGGTTGTGGCCGGTAATTTGAAAATCAGTTATGAGCTGGCCGAAGAAGTAAAGATGGACCGGCAGCGGAACCGCGAAATACTTCCCATCGTGTTGCCGGTTATTGAAAAAATCGCTGGTATTGTGGCTTCTTACCTGCAACCGTTCGATGACTTGACCAAGGTGTGTTTGGTAGGGGGAACTTGTGAGTTGGAAGGCTTTGTCGAAATTGTTCAAAAAACTTTAAGCCTCAAAACCTTCCGGCCGGAATTTCCCCAGTTCACAACGCCGCTGGGAATCGCCCTTTCGTGTCTGGATGTGACCTAAGAGAGAAAGGTTTCAGGTGTCAGGTGTCGGGTGTTCCGCCGGAGGCGGATCAGCCCAGCCGCTGACCATTGAAGCGGCAGGTGTCGATCGAAAAAGAGACTTCAGCCTTGCGGAGTCTCATACGAATATAAAAAAGCGAATATCGAATACTGAATGTCGAAGGAAGGAATTCTATCGATTCTTATAAATTCAAAAGACAGAGCGCAGCGCCATCATTATTCGATGTTCAACGTTGGATGTTCGATGTTCGACGTTCATCTTTTTATTAGGTAATTGCCGTTATGCAAAAAGAAGACATCCGTAACCTTGTGAAAGAAGTCCTGCAAGAAAAGGCATTGTTAAGCAATCCCGCGGACAAGCCGGTAAAAAATCGGATCCAACGACCCCGGTCATCACCGGCGGTTCTAAATGTTTTTCACGCCGGTGTGCGGAAACTGGAGCAGGCCCTCGAACAGGTTCGCCAGATAGAGAAAATCGCCGGCAGATCCAGCGTGTTTGCAGTGAATTCGGCCCGATCCTGGGTATGTGGCGCTGATGTTAAAGAAAAAGCAGGCACCCGGTGCATTCTCGATACGGTCAAACCGGAAGCCCTTGAAAAAGCCCTGCTAAAATCTGATATCCTGGTACTGCCGACATTCTGCTTCAAAACGGCGGCTAAAGCGGCCCACCTGATCAGCGACGATCAGGAAAGCGCCATTATTTTTTCAGCACTGGTCCAGGGCAAAAAGGTCCTGGCCACACAAGACGGTTTTACGATCTGTGATTTACTCCTTAATGAAGGGATCAGAGATGAGATGGGTCGAATCCTGGCCAAGTTGGAAAGCTTTGGCATGATTTTTTGCGAAACCGATCAGTTGTGTGCCACATTTCAAAAAATTGTAGACGATGGGAAAAAAAATGAATCACAGGTAAGGAATCCATCAACGGACACGGTGCGAACGGCCTGCAAGCTGGTCACCGCTAAAGATGTCCAGATTGCTGCTGACGCCGGCAGCGGACTGATCATGCTTGCTCCGGGCGGGATCATTACGCCTCTGGCTAAAGACCAAGCCAGGGAGTATGCAGTCAGAATTGTCCGGGCAGAATCTAATTTCACTAATCATAATCCGGAGAACTCATAAGTTTGGAGAGATCTCGTTAGGATGCAGGGGCAGATTTTATGCCCGCCCACCGGGAATCGCAACTTAAACTTAAACCGATAATTTTGAACCGATAAATTACCGAGGAGAAGAATAAATGGCTGAACTGAGAGCGTACTGCTACCTGGATCGACTTCAACCCCAGTTTGCGTCTTTGTTTGCAAGCGCCTGCCGTGGATTTCTTTCCGTGGAAGGCATGGCGGCTCTTTTTGTCGAAGTTGCGCCCGGTATTGAAATCAATCGATTGACGGATATTGCGCTGAAAGTCACCAACTCCCGACCGGGTGAAATGATAGTTGAGCGACGGTACGGCATGTTGGAAATCCATTCCTTTGATCAGGAAGAAGTGCTTCACGCCGGGCAGATGATATTGAACGAACTGGAACTAAAGGAACAAGATCGCGTGGCTCCGCAAATTCTGGCAACTAGTATCATCAACAAGGTAGATCCTTATCAGGCAGTAATCATTAACCGTAACAGCAAAGGCATGCTTATTCTGGGAGGCGACGACGTGTATCTGCTGGAAGTTTCGCCGGCGGCGTATTCATCCATTGCCGCCAATGAAGCAGAAAAGCACTGCGATGTCCGGCTGGTGGACATCCGCTTTTACGGTGCCGCCGGACGTATTTATTTGGCTGGAACCGAGTCCGTGGTCCAGACAGCAGCTCAAAAAGTTGTTGAAACGTTAAAGGGATTAAAAGGACGGAAGCAGTAATTTAATTGAGAAATAAACGTCAATACGGAGATCGAACCATGCAGCAAGCTTTAGGACTCATCGAAACCAGGGGATTGGTGGCAGCCATTGAAGCGGCCGATGCCATGGTCAAGGCGGCTAAAGTCAAATTTTTAAGCCGCCAAAAAGTCAAAGGAGGCTTGATGGCCATCATGGTGGCCGGCGATGTCGGGGCGGTCAAGGCGGCCGTGGAAGCCGGGACAGCTGCCGGTAAGCGCGTAGGCACCGTCGTTTCATCGCATGTAATCCCCAGACCTCACAATGACATCGATGCCATGATACCTGTGGGACCTGAAAAAGAAGAAACGGCCGGGAAAAAGAAAAAACCACAAGATAAAAAAGTATCCAGAAAAGCGAAGAAAGGTTGATCCAGGGCGATCGGTTCAGGGTTCAACGTTCAGGGTTAAGGACAAAGGAGGCTATATAGAGCCGAAGTCCTCGTTAAAAATGCTCATTTTCCAAAATAATTACCAATTTAGCCCCAAATTTTGGATTAGCCCTGACGAAGCTGACGCTTTTCTCGTAAATACACGTCCCAAATGCAGTCTAGGGACGAGAATGCAACCCTGAAGCTTTGAACCCGTGAACGCTTACGTGTATTGTAATTTAAATTTATTTCCGGGGAAATCAAATGGCACCTTCTTTTATATTTGCCGAACAAGTCAGAAAAATCCTGCAATCCGGGAAAAAGGAAATCGAAATCCCCCAGGGCGCGCGCATATCAGCGGCCGCCCGGGAACTCATCAAAGATAATCGGCTCCGGATCAAAATCGTCCCGGCAGATGCAGTAACGACTGCCGCTGAACCTGCCGGAAAAGTTAAGCCGGCAGAGACTCAGCCGGAAAATCCGGAAAAAAATCAGGATATGCCCAAAAGTGACGCTGATAAAATAAAATTGGACCGTTCGGATAAATCGTCTGACAAAATATCCGAAGCGGCACTGGAAGATATCGTTACACGGGTCATTGCACGCTTCAAAGAGGTTAAAGGTCTCAAACCGACTGAAATAACCGCCAAAGAAGGCACTACGGTTAAAAAAAACTTACAAAAACAGACGGACGCTGATGACCTGGTAATTTGCCGTTGTGAGGAAATTACCCGGACAGAGATTAAGGAAGCCATCCGAAACGGGATGCGGACCTTAAACGGTATTAAGCGCATCACCCGGGCCGGGATGGGACTTTGCCAGGGGCAGACCTGCCAACGCCTGATAGCCCGGATATTGTCGGAAGAACTCGGCATCAGTGCGGCGGATATCGACCCCACCACCGCCAGAGGACCGGTGAGACCATTACGTTTGGAGGTGTTTGCGAATAGCTGAAGCAGCAGGACGAACTTAGCTATCTTAACAATTCAGAATTAAATAGATCTAATCTTGTTATAGGAGATCAAATGCCTGTTAAAACGGATGCAGTCATCATTGGCGGCGGTGTTATGGGATGCGCGATTGCATATAATCTGGCCAAAGAAGGTCTAAATTCCGTCGTCATCGAAAAATCAGATATCGGCGGCGAGGCTTCCGGCAGCAATGGCGGCGGTGTGCGGCAGTCCGCCCGAAACCTCAAAGAAATGCCTCTGGCCATGGAAAGCATACAAATTTACGGCCGGCTCCACGAAGAATTGGGCATGGATGTAGAATACGTGCGGCAAGGAAATCTCAGGCTCTGCACTTCCGATGAAGAGCTGGAAGCCATGCGACAATCCATTGAAAATCAAAAAGCCACCGGATTGGGGCTGGAAATGCTTGATCGTAAACAGGTGCTGGAGATCAACCCCTATGTAGGCGAAAAGGTCATCGGCGCCAGTTTTTGCCCCACCGACGGTCATGCCAATCCTTTCCTGGTGACCTATGGTTTTTTTAAAAAAGCCAAATCCCTCGGCGCACAATTTTACACCCATGAAGAGGTCAGAGAAATTCGTCTGCAGAAAGGCAGAGTTGCCGCCGTCGTGACCGACAAGAATACCTTTGAAACCGATCTAGTGGTCGATGCCGCCGGCACGGCCGGCCGCAAGGTGGCTAATATGGTGGGACTGGACTTTCCCATGCGGCCCCTGTTTTCAGAAGCTATGATCACCGAACCCTATCCGGCACTTTTCGAACAGATGATCGGCCATGCAAAGGGCTTGTTTTACGGACGTCAGACAGTCCACGGCCCTTTTTTTTGGGGAGGATTTGTAGGAACCGAACAATTCATCTACCGTGAAGGAAAACCGCTTTTCCATTATATCGGACCGGCAATCTCTCAGCTGGTGATTGATTTTTTCCCGGTGTTGAAGGATATCCATGTGATTCGGATGTGGTCGGGCCTCATCGCCCAGATGTCGGACGGAATCCCGGTCCTGGGTTTTGCGCAAGAGGTCCCCGGCTTTATTTTTGCCACCGGGTTTAGCGGACATGGTTTTGGACTGGCTCCCGTCATTGGTCGTTTGATTTCAGAATTAATTATGGACTGCACGACCTCGATACCAATTTCCGATTTTTGTTACGGCCGCTTCAGCAGAGGGTCGGATCAGGAATGCTCGTGTCAGGGCAATGCAGCCTGTACCACATTTACGGCCCTATGCCCCATGAAACGGGAATGGTTGAAAAGCATTTGAAGGGAATGATGAATATTGAATTAAGGAATGGATTCGATTTTAGTATTTTTTATCTGACAGGATCAACAGGATGAACTGGATTTTTGTGGTAACATATTTTCCGGTTTATCCGGGTCGGGATTAGGAAAAAACTATGGTAGAACTTAGAGCTTTTGCGTTTATCGATCAATTACAGAAACAGCTGGTGGGTTATATCGGCAGCACGGCCCGCGGTTATTACCCGGTAGCAGGTCAAGCTGCACTTTTTATGGAGGTAGCCCCCGGCATCGAGATCAATTCCATCACCGATGCAATTATGAAGAGAGCCAATGTACAGCCAGGCGCTATGGTGGTGGAAAGAACTTATGGGATGCTGGAAGTGCATGCCGACTCCCCGGCTGATGTCCGGGAAGCAGGTGACGTGGCACTGGATTATCTGGGTGTAAAGGAAACAGATCGTTTAAAACCTAAAATCCTGTCGGCGGAAACCATTGAGAGAATCGATCCCTTTATGAGTCAGATCGTAAACCGCTTTCGAGCCGCCAGCATGATGCTCGTGGATGAAACCTTGTATATCCTCGAATGTCTTCCGGCAGGCTATGCCGGATACGCAGCCAATGAGGCCGAAAAAGCAGCCGATGTGAAATTGATCCATGCGACTGTGTTCGGAGCCAGCGGTAAAGTCTACCTGGCCGGAAGCACCTCCGAGATCCAGGCGGCAAAGGCGGCGACCGAAGAGTGCCTGCTCGCTTTGGATGGCAAGGAGCATTAATCTGTTCATAGGTTCAGGGTTCAACGTTCAGGGTTAAGGAAAAGGAGAAAATTGAAAACCGGAAGTTCTCGTAAACAATGCCGGGTTTCAACATAATTGCCGATACGTCGTCAATTTTTAATTGGCAATAACGAAGCCGAACGCTTCTCACCCTAATACGGCTCCAAATGGAGTCAAGGACTAAAAATGCAACCTTGATGAACCCTTGAACCCTAAACTCTGAATTTTTGTAATTAATCCTATGAACTCTGCCAGAGAAGATCTTTTCAACAAAATTATCAAGGTCTATCCTGCACTGTCACCTAAAAAAAGACAGGTGGCGGATTTCATTCTCAAAGACCATAAGAAAGTTTTTCTCATGACTGCCAGGGAAATCGCCGCGGAATGCCGGATCAGTGAGCCGACGATTATCCGTTTTACCAATGATCTGGGGTTTTCCGGCTACATGGAATTTGTCCAGTATATGAAGGGACTGCTTCACATCGAATTGACGGCCGTCGAGAGACTGCAAAAGGCCAGTCAGCAATCTGATGAAAGCAATACCCTCGAAAAATATTGTCAAAATACGATTGATAACATTGAAAATCTGAGAAATTCAATTTCGAAAAATGATCTCAGAAAAATTGCTGCAACCCTCTTCAAGGCTGAAACGGTTTATGTCGCCGGGTATCGTGCTTCTGCAACCCTGGCTTACTATTTCGGCTATCTGCTGAAAAAAATAAGAGACAATGTTTTTCTGGATACCTCATTGTCCTGGGAAATAAATGACCTGATTATCAGAAATGGAAAATCCCGTATCATGTTTGTCATTGCCTTTCCGCGATACGCTCGTAAGACCATTGAACTGATAAAGTTGGCCAGAAAGTACAAAGTCAAAATAGTCGGCATCAGCGACACGCCGAAATCACCCATTATTGCCTTATCCGATCAGTACATTATTATCGATCTTGAATCAGTTTCTTTTATCGACCCTTTTGCCCATATTATAACCTACCTAGCGGCCCTGATTCATGAGATCACTTTTATGGATAACACCAAGGCGGTCAGATATCTTTCAAAGTTTGACGATGGTATGAAAATCACGGATGAATTTTATTCTGAAATATGATGTGGCCGCAAAAAGGCACAAAAAGCACAAAAAATAAAATTTCACACTTAATAATTTCAATAGGTTAAAAGATCGAAATTTGAGAATTTTGACTTTTTACGAGATTGTCAAATATAGATCGAGAGGTACAGCATGGGTATAGATGAAGCACGGATCGAACAAATCGTCGAAATAGTGGTCAACAGGTTGCAACAGCAAGACGTGAATTTACCGGATCCGGATACGGATTCTTCCCGTCCCATCCACGTGATGGACGGGGTTTTTCAGGACATGGACGAATGTATTCAAGCAGCTTCCGAGGCCCAGAAAAAATTAACGGCATTGCCGTTGGCTGTTCGTGAGAATATCATCCAGGCCATCAGGCGGGTCGGATTGACCCATGCGGACGACTATGCACAGATGGAGTTCGAAGAAACCGGCCTGGGCAAAGCAGAAGACAATGTTAAAAAAAATCAGGCCGCCTGCCGGGTCATGGGCATGGAAGATCTTAACCCCGAGGTATTCAGCGGTGACAAAGGGGTGACGATCATCGAACGTATACCCGTCGGTGTGATTGCCTCGATAAACCCGGTCACCAACGGTTCTCCCACCATTCTTTTTAATGCCGTCATGATGCTGGCCGGCGGCAATGCGGTAGTCAACAACCCCCACCCTAAAACCAGAGCGGTGGCGGCACGCGTCATCCGGGATATAAATAAAGCCATCATTGCTGCAGGAGGTCCGCCGAACTGTGTTTGCTGTCTTAAAGAGCCTTCCGTACCATCGGCCCAGACGCTGATGACCCATCCGAAAATTAAGCTCATTGCCGTCACCGGCGGACACGGTGTAGTGGCCTTTGCTACCCAGACCGGCAAACGAGTCATCGCCGGCGGCCCCGGCAATCCGCCGGTGGTAGTCGATGAAACCGCTGACCTGGACCGGGCGGCCAGGTGTATTATCGAAGGTGCATCTTTTTCCCACTGCATGGCCTGCGCCAGCGAAAAAGAAATTTTTGTCGTTGAATCCGTCGCCGATCAACTGAAAGCAAATCTCAAAAAATACGGCGCCTTTGAAATTTCCGCCGCCCAGTCGGAGCAATTGCTCAAACACATTTTCAATGAAATTAAAGGTCCCGGTGAACCCGGTGTAATCAATATGGATTACATCGGCAAATCACCCGCATTTATCCTTAAATCCATTGGACTTGAGGTTGGAGTTGAGGCTCAGATTGTCATTTTGGAAGCGGATAGGGATCACCCCCTTGTCTGGACCGAACAAATTATGCCGGTTTTGCCGTTTGTCCGCTGCCGTAATGTGGATGAAGCCATTGAAGCCGCCCTGGCAGCCGAACAGGGCAACGGCCACACCATGGCGATTCATTCCAACAATATTCAAACCATCCAGAAAATGACCAACAGGGCCAAATGTGCCGCCTTTGTTAAAAACGGGTCTTGCGGACTGGCCAGTGTAGGCGTTGCCGGTGAGGGCTATACGTCGTTTCACATTGCTACCAACGGTGAGGGACAAACGCGACCCCGGATGTTCACCTTGATCCGGCGCTGTGTTCTGGCCAATGATTTTCGTTACCGTTATGGGGCATGAAAATTGATTAGCAGTTCGGCTAACCGCAGAGAACGCAGAGGTCACAGAGATTTTATAATGAAAAATAGCTTTTATTAAAATTAATCCAAACCCTATAAAGTTATCTTTTTTTATTTTTCTATGACCTTCTCAGCGGTCTTTGCAAGCTCTGCGGTGAACTCATACAAAATTAAATCATAAGGGGCTTTTATGACTGTTGATAAAAAACAGGTGGAACTTATTGTTGAACAGGTTTTGGAGAAGCTGTCTATCTCCGAGCCGGCGACATCCCCTGGCATCTCCGATGGTGGTGCCGACGGTGTATTTCAGGAAATGGAAAGCGCCATCCGGGCTGCCGGTGTTGCACATCAGCAACTGGTGCAACTGCCATTGGTCGTGCGGGAAAAAATCATCCAGTCTATTCGGGACGTCGGCTGGGCCAACCGCGAGGAATATGGGCGGATGGAATTGGAAGAAACCGATCTGGGTGCAGTCGCCGGCACGATACTGAAACTGGAAGTTGCCTGCGGGGTACCCGGTATCGAAGATATAAAATCTGAGGTATTTACCGGTGACCGCGGCATCACCCTCAATGAACGTATACCGGTGGGTGTGATCGCCTCCGTCAACGCCATAACCAATGCAGCACCGGGCATCATACACAACGCCATCATGATGCTGTCCGGCGGCAATACGGTGGTCAACAATCCCCATCCGAAAACCAAAATCATTTCCGCCCGGGTGGTCAAAGACGTCAATCAGGCGATTGTTGCGGCAGGCGGACCTGCCGGCTGTGTCACCACGGTCGCAGAACCTGATATCCCCACCGCGCAAACCCTGATGACCCATCCCCAGATCAACATGATCGCCGTCACCGGCGGACATCGCGTAGTGGAATTCGCGACCAAAACCGGCAAACGCGTGCTGGCCGGCGGTCCGGGCAACCCACCGGTGGTGGTTGACGAAAGCGCCGATCTGGATCATGCCGCCCAGTGCATCATTCGAGGAGCATCATTGAGCAATTGCACCCCCTGCTCGAGCGAAAAGGAGATCTTTGTTGTCGATTCTGTTGCAAACAGGCTGAAACAACTGCTAATCAAATACGGTGCCTATGAACTCAGTGACGATCAGGGCAGATCCCTGGTCAAAGAAATTTTTAAAGAAATACATCCGGGGCGGGTGCCTAGCGTCATCAATATGGACTACATTGGAAAACCGCCTGACGTCATTTTGAAACGTGCCATCGGACTGGATATCCCGCCGGATAGCAAAATTGCCATTTTGGAGACCGACAGGGAGCACCCCCTTGTCTGGACCGAGCAGATCATGCCGATTCTGCCTTTCGTACGCTGCCGCGACGCTAAAGAAGCCATGAATGCGGGGGTAGCGGCGGAACAGGGGTTGCGACATACCATTGTCTTTCACTCGAATGATCTGCACAATATCGCTTACATGTCGAGCATTGCCGATGCCTCCCAATTTGTAAAAAATGCGTCCTCTATCGGCGGTCTCGGCATTGAAGGCGAAGGTTTCAAATCGCTGCACATTTCCACCGGAGGTGAGGGACTGGCCCGCCCCTCTATATTCACGCTGGTCCGGCGCTGCGTTATGAACGAAGATTTTCGCTACCGCTACGGGGCAGAAATTGATTGACGGAGCGTCATTGTTGATAATTCGACCAATCACTTCAAGCGCCCATCAACAAGGAGTTAAACTGTGGATTTGAAAAAGAGACAAAACTTCTCATCCGGTGCCCCCCTGGAAGACAAGATAGGATACAGCCGGGCTGTTCGAATCGGAAATATGGTGTTCGTCGGCGGAACGACAACGACTACCCCGGAAGGTGTGGTGGAAGCCGAAGGGGACGCCTACCTGCAAACAAAAATTATCCTGCAGAAAATTGAACAGGC
>JAJRVC010000039.1 GCA_024277475.1 Deltaproteobacteria bacterium | reverse complement strand
AACCAGGTAAGACTTTGGGCTTGTGTGGTTTCCGATAGGAACAACAAGCCACACAAAACAAGCAAAATGAAAGAAGAAGGATTCATAATTACCTCCGTAAAGGTATCTTTTTAATTTAATCCTTTTTCCTGCATACCAGATAATTAATAACTTATGATACCCAACGTGCTTATAAGTTTCAACAGCTACTGCCTAACATCAGTTAATAATCTATATTTAACTTAAACAGTAGTTTTTCTCGATATTATAATGTAAAATCATATGTTAAATTGCGCGATTCAAATCACATACATCCACTCGCTTACTTACCCTCGAATTTAACTATAAAAATAGCCATACTGTTACCCATAATGTTAAATTCTACTTTCTGGGGAATTTTCATTTCCGTTTGACACTATATCCACGAAAGTGGGCGCAGAATAGGAAGTACCCCCGGTCTATAAAGGCCGTCCGCAATCATCATGGTAAACGGGGTCCAATAGATGGATTGGGAAAACAAATTTGGAGTGATAATGAAAATAGTCATCCAAAGAAGTAAAGTTCTCATCTTACATACCTCTTTGTAAATGAATTTTTAAAGCGGGAGAGCAGAAAAATAAGAACGTTCAGGTGGGGTAAGTTGTCAAAACAGGATGAATAATGTTCAAAGAATCAATCTTACAGGAAATTAGCTACCGTTAGTTTTTCAAGAGTTCTTTGTTATCAATGACCCCGCTTTCTATGTTAAAGTATTTACTTTCCTGTTAGCGGGAAACCTTTCAGTTTTATTTTAATCTTTGTTTGATAAAAATTTAACAGGAGAATTAGTGAATGGTCAATTTTTTATTTTTTTCCTAATTGCCTTCTAACGGCATTGCTTAGCCGTTGAAACCACTTACCGCCAAACCTGATGAACACTCCAAACTTACCAATTACTCTGAACTTATGCAAACCCTCCCAACGGTTTCAATCGGCTGCAGCATATGGTTAGCGCCTGCGCATCACCGGAGTATAGCCCGGACAGCCCAACCGCCTGCGCACACCAAACCGCCTCCGGGGATGCGCCCCGCTCTCCCCAACCGCCGCCGGCAGGCCAAACTTTTAGTGCTGTACCCAACGGCCTCCCCGCGCCAGCCAAAGGTGGGGAATGCCCCACAGCCCTGATTCCGGAAACTTAATGTTGATCCCCCTCATCAAGAACCGCTTTTCACCGGGAGGAACAGGGGATCGACAACCAAGAGCAGCCAATTGCAGGGTTTTACTGTAATTGTCGCCACAGGCATTCATCCCCAGATATCCTCCATATCTACATCCGGATCAGCATGTCTAATAACTGTTTCAATCCACTCATCCTTGAACTCTTCGATTTCCTGTTTCATATCTAAGAGTTCCTCTTCCGTAACTTGACCGATCTGGTTCATATATGTATAAAAATGGTTCAAGCTCGTGATATTTTCTTTTATTGATGCCGGGGATGCCCACATCGCTTTCCTTATAAACCAGTACCCCAGAAAATAATCTAATTGATTTACCCCCTCAGATGCCTTTTGGGGCTCATCGTATAACAGGAAAGTATTGATATAGAAATCTATATTTTCAACATGCTTATCAATTGTTTTTTTTGATAGTTTTTTGTTCTCCAGGTATCGCATAAAGCCGTTCAGGAAAGCTTGATTTTCTTTTTTTCGCTTTTCACATTCAGCTTCATATTTTTCATACTCATTCATTGGGCTACCTCAGTTTCTTCCGCGAATGGAAGGACAACGTTCATTACTTTTTCGCAGTCGGCTTTTGGATTAGCCATTTGTTTGTTATCGGGTTTGGTTTGTGTGTCGTTGCGAACGGTTTGAGCCGGACGTTCATCGCACCCCACATCTCAATCCAGTGCTCTGCGCTGGATTGAGATACTGAGGCTCTGCCTCAAATGTATCTCAATACTCCTCGCGCACCCCGTTCCCGCTAAGCCGTATCATAGTCAGTAAACCTCTTCAACGAGCAAACCATCTATCTCAAACCAGCAATATCGCCGGTAATGCTTCAATGTGTGTCAATGATGGGGCCAATATACCGAACTGGAATCAAACTTTCAAATATTTTCCTAACGATTTTAGACGGTGGGTTGGCGGGTGGCCGCCCGTCCAAAAAACACCCCCGGAGAAAAATCCACTTCGCCCTTGCCCCCACCCCACCCTATCACTTATAATTAGCGCGGAACTTGAACCTGACTTTAAACGTGATCTAAGTGGATTATCGCCAACAAGTCAATTTTTCGGAGGATGTTCATGATCACTATTGAATTTAAAGAAGGACAAATTTGGGAAGACAACTATCGCTATCCTACGCGTACACTAAAAGTGGAAAAGGTATTTATGGATAAGATCATTTTCCGGGTGCTGGAGACTAACCGTAAAACCACCATGCAAAAATCCACGTTTTTTGCCAACCGCCGCCATTTCCACTTGCTGGAATCTCCCCAGCAAGCTTCCGGGAATTAGCATAAAAAAAGCCGGGGCAAACATGGGTTCGCCCCGGCGATCAATTTGCAGCTACGGGTTTTATAAATATTTTTTTATCATCGCTTCGAAATTAGCGTAGTGGCTCATCCCTTCGATGTCTTCCACAATTCTGCCTTCTTTGTCGAGAATGAAAGTGCGCGGGATGGCCCGGATGGGGCCGAAGTCGTTAATTACCTGGGTGTCCGCCCAGAGCACCGGGTAGCTGATGTTGAAATCCTGAACCATCTTTTTTACCTGGGGCTCTTTGGAGTTGACGATAATACCGATCACCTCGAAATTTTTATCTTTGTAGGTGTTGCGAAGCTTCACGATATCGGGGATTTCCTTAATACAGGGCGGGCACCAGGTGGCCCAGAAGTTTACCAGGACCACTTTGCCCCGGTAATCTTCCAGCGAGATTGTTTCCCCTTCCAGGTTCTTCAACTCGAACGTCTTGCCGGCGCTCTGCTGCTTTTCCGGGGTTTGCGATGCGCCCGATTCCGGTAAAAAGGCGTTTACCAGGCCGATCAGACCTCCAATGAATAAAACCGCAATGATAATTGTTTTCTTCTGCATTAAATACTCCTTTGTATTTATCTTACTGTATTGAATTCTATCCGACATAACTTATTAGATGCCCCGGTTTATTAAAAGCGACAGGCGCAGTTTTTTCAATCGGTGATTAAGCTACCGAATTCCTCTTTCCGCACCGTAATCCAGAACACGTTTTCATTGATCCAAAAGATGGGTTTGTCCGCTACTCTGACGCAGAACATTTTCCATGATCGTCAAAAACGGTTCCGCTTTAACATAACTCACCACCCGGCTGGATTTGATTTCCCGGCCGTCGCTGTCTAAAAAGACCAGGGTAGGCACGCCTTTGATGTTGTATTTTTTCTGCAGCGCCTGAACCGCAGCGCTTTGGGACTTGGTGAGATCCGCTTTGAGCATGACAAAATTACGCGAGAGATTGATCACCCGTTCATCGCTAAAAGTAAATTTATCCAATTCTTTACAGGGGATGCACCAGTCCGCGTAAAAGTCGATCATGACCGGCATACGGTTGGCCTGGGCTTCGGCCAGCTTTGCCTCCGAATAGGGGTCCCACAGGATATGGGTTGCCGGGCCGTTCTCCCAGGCGTCCCCGGCCATTTCGGCGACTTTTTCTTGCACATGCCCGGTCACACCGGTAACCAGGAAGAAGGCCGCTAAAAGCATAAATACAATCCCGACCGTATTTTTGACAAACTCGAACCCCTTGCCCTTGCCCTGGGTCGGATCGATCCAGGCCAGGTAGATGCCGGCGGCAAAAGCGGCGATGGCCAGCAATGAATAGTACCACAAGGCCCCGGGAATCAACGGGTTAATAAAATAGAAGGCCATTCCCACCAGGATAAAACCGAAGATTTTCTTCACCCAATTCATCCAGCCGCCGGAGCGGGGCAGGTGGTTCAGCGCACCGCCGAACATGGCCAAAACGATAAACGGGACGCCCAATCCCAGCGCCAGGACAAAGAACATCATAAAGCCCATCAGCGGGTCGCCCTTCTCGCCCACGTAAGTCAGCAACCCAATCACAAAGGGGCCGATGCACGGGGCGGCGATGATCCCCACCGTCAGGCCCATGAAAAATGTCCCGAAATAGCCTTGCTTGCTCTTGCCGGCCATATTGGCCAGGGCGGTCGGCACGCGAATCTCATAAACACCGAACATGCCCAGCGCCAGGGTCAGCATCACCGCGGCGATGAAGATGAGCACCCAGGGATTTTGCAGCCACACCCCCAGGATGCTCCCGGTCAGCGCGGCAAACAATCCCAGCACAGAGTAAGTAATGGCCATGCCGATGACGTAAATGATGCTCAGCAGCAGCAGGTTGCCTTTGCTGCCCCCGGCCTGCCCGCCAAAATAGCTCAGGGTAATGGGAATCAGCGGATATACACAGGGGGTTAAATTCAGGGCCAGCCCGGCAAAAAATATGGCGATGAAGGCCCAAAACAGCCCTTGTGATTCGATGGTGTTGCTCAGGTCGTCGGTTCCCCCGGCTGTGGAGGACGCCTCCGGAGACGGGGCGGCGGGAGGAGCATCCGCTGCGCCGAACAAACCCTGGTTGAGCGGTTGCACGGCTTCTCCCGCTTTGGCCACTTCCATTTTGGCGGTAAAATTGATCTCATCGGGAGGCAGGCAGGTCGCATCGTTGCAGGCCTGGTAGGAAACCACGCCGTTGATCTCAATCGTTT
>JAJRVC010000649.1 GCA_024277475.1 Deltaproteobacteria bacterium | reverse complement strand
GTTGGTTGAACTTCGCTTCGCAATTGGAGCGATGGAATAGTGGAATGGTGGGCTTAGGGAATCGAAACGAATATAATTGTATTGATTTTCTCGTAATATTGGCGTAGTTTTCGGAGTGAAAGCATAAAAATGGGTATCTGATGGGCATCATCATGAAATGTAGATACTACATTTTTTGCAGAATAGATCTTTTTCCGCTTTTCATACCCTGTATTCCAGTATTCCATCATTCCTTACGGCTCAACAAGAAAATGGTCGTTACAATTACTGTGGTTTCAATAAATTGTAGAAATTCCGATACATTTAATTCCGACGAACCCATTAATAATGGAGGTGTATGATGAATCTTGGAGGACTGGTTGCGCGTAATGCACGGATGACTCCGCAAAAAGAGGCGTTTGTCTTCGAAGACAAACGTTACAGTTGGCTGGAAGCCGACGAAAAGGCCAATACCGTGGCCAATACCCTGATAAAGGGCGGTCTTAAAAAAGGCGAAAAGGTGGCCATGTGGATGTTTAACAGCGACATGTTCGCCC
This sequence comes from Deltaproteobacteria bacterium, assembly GCA_024277475.1. Next base: position 4,554 of record JAJRVC010000649.1, on the reverse strand, counting down.
TTGTTTTTTACGGCATACTTAAAGCCGGTGCGGTGGCTGTGCCGGTCAACTTCCGCCTGGCAGCACCTGAAGCCGAATACATTTTCAACAACTGCGATGCGACTGCCATCATTTTCGACGATGTCTTCGAACCGGTGGTGCGTGAGATGAAGCCACGCCTGAAAGAGGTTCGCAACTTTTTTTCGGCCGGCGCCAGGCACTTCGATGGTTTTGACCCCCTATCCGACGTCCTGGCCTACGGGGATGTAGATGAGCCCGGGGTGACGGTGGACGAATTCGATGAAAGCGAGATTCTATACACTTCCGGCACCACGGGAAGGCCAAAGGGTGCACTTTTTGTTCACCACAACCATCTCACGCTGGTGGCCACCATGGCGGCACTGATCGGGTTGAGACCCTCGGACCGGCTGTTGCACGCTGCCCCCCTGTTTCATTCAGCCGAGCTGAACCTGTACATGAATCCCGGTACTTACCTAGGATGCACCCAGATAATGGTCAGGGAATTCGTTCCCAAAACAATCTTGGAGTTGATCGCAGCCGAAAAGGTGACCCAATTTTTTGGCGCGCCGATAATGTATACGTTCATGATGGGCATGCCTGATTTTGATAAATATGATCTTTCCTCGGTGCGCTACTACGGCTATGGTGCGGCTCCCATGGCCGCTGAATCCGTGCGGCAAATGATCGAAAAATTCAAAACTGACCGCTTTTTTTGCCTCTGCGGTTTCACCGAGGCTGGCCCCGGAGGAATTGCCCTGCAACCCGAAGACCAGATCCGCAAGGCGGGTGCCGGGGGCAAATATATCATCAATATGGAATCCCGGCTGGTGGATGGAGACGACAACGCCATTACCCGGCCCGGGGAAGTGGGGGAGCTGGTCATCAAGGGCGAGACGGTCATGAAGGGCTATTACAAAAACCCCGGGGCCACGGCGGAAGCCATCAAGGACGGGTGGGTTCATTCCGGGGACCTAGGCATCATGGACGATGAAGGCTACATCACCCTGGTCGACCGTAAGAAAGACATGATCATCACCGGCGGCGAAAATGTTTACAGCAAGGAAGTCGAAGACGCCATCTACGAGCATCCGGCCATAGCCTCTGCGGTTATCATCGGGGTGCCGCATCCGGATTGGGGCGAAACCGTGATGGCGGTAGTAACCCTTAAAAAGGGTAATTCTCTGGGACTCGATGAGTTGCGCAAATTTTTGCATCCACGCATTGCGGATTACAAAATTCCTCGACTACTGGAAGTCGTCGAGGCCTTGCCCATGAATGTTTCCGGCAAAGTGCTGAAATACGAGCTGCGCGCTCGGCTTAAAAACCGCGCGACCGACATGCCGGCCAAGGGATAATAAGACGGTTTGCATTAACCCCTTATGCGGCAGCGCAAGAAACCTCAACCCTGCAACATTAGGGTAAAATGAGGCCGGGGGTGTCCTCTGCCGGCCTCTCTTTCTTTCCTTTGCGTTCTCTGTGTCTGCGGTGAACTATTACCTTCAATTTATTTCCGGCTTACCCGGGTCACGCGCTTGCTTTCTGATTTTTCTCGAGTTTTGCCAGGATGACCAACATAACCTTTTCAATTCTGGTTTTCATGTTGCGATATTTGAAGCGCTCGGCATCCGACAGGGGCTGTTTCGGCGGCCCCATTTTGAATCCTCTCATCTCCATGGCCAATTTAAATCCCAGGGGAAAGGGCAGGGCAAACATGGTACGTAGAATGAGCAGAATAGAGGCCTGCAGTTGCAGCGCCTCTTCATATTTGCCCTTTTGCCAGGCTTGATAGATGTCGACCATGATTTCGGGCAAAATTCCCGAGGTCGCCGTCATACACCCTTTTCCGCCGACCATGAGGCAGGGGAACAGGGTTTCTTCTCTTCCCGTTAGAAGGTGAATATCTTCTCCGGCAATTTTTATTTTATCCATAAAATGCATGAAATCGACCATGCTGCCGCTGCTGTCCTTCATCCCAACGATGTTTTTGTGCCGGGAAAGCCGTTTGACCACGTCGTAGGACAATGGCTGGGTGAACAGGGGAATGTTATACAGGATGTTGGGTATATCGACACCATCGGCGATGGTTGCAAAATACTGTTCGATGTTTTCCTGGGACATTTGATAAAAATAGGGCGGCGCCACAACGACCCCGTCACAGCCGAGATCCTTGGCCTTTTGAGCCAGAATAATAGATTCCGCCGGATTGCTGGAGCCGACACCCGGGGTGATCTTTACCCGTCCGTTGTTCTGGTCGATGATAATTTCCATCATACGGAATTTTTCTTCCCGGCTCATATGGATGAATTCTCCCACCGAGCTTATGGGGAACAAGCCGTGCACACCGCCTGCAATTTGAAAATCTACAATTCGCCTCAATACTCCCTCATGAATCGATCCGTCTTCATCAAAAGGGGTAAGCATTGCCACGTAAACGCCTTCGGGTCTAAACATATTGGACCTCCAATATTTGTACCTAACTGAGTGGTTCCAGGTTCAGGGCTAAGGGTTCAGGGTTAAGGGTTCAGGACAAAGAGGGCATTAAATATAAGTACCCGAAGTCCTCGTTAAGAATGCTCATTTTCCCCAATAATTGCCAATTTGGCTTAAAATTTTGGGATTCAGCTAACTCTTTTATTTATATTAATATGCCTGACCACAACAGACCGCTGACAACTTACAGTTTTTTTCAACCCGGAACGGTGAACCCTGAACCTCTCAACCTATGTTAAGTTCTCGCAACGTCTCATCAGTGGGAATGCCGTCTGAATCCCATCTGCGGACCAAGTAGTATTCCGCTTTCAGCTGATCCAATTCAACCACACGATCCCGGCAGGGTCCTTCTTCGAGCGGCTCACTGAAAAAGCGTTTTGGAAGTGTGTCAAGATCTTTGGTGAGACCCTCCCTGATATTGAAAAGTCTCACCAGATTGTTGACTCGTTCGCCTATTTTCATAACTTCATCAGAGGAGCCAAAGGCCTCAATTCCGGTGACGGAGTGGAGAAAGGGGGTGATTTGTTTCAGACTCACCGCAAAGGTTGCGAACAGACACAACCCACTACAATTGACCATGCAGAAAAGGTCCTGCTGGGTTTTTACCAGTTCGGCTTTAAATTCTATGGAAGTAAGATCCATCCGGTCCTCGGTTGCCAGGAGCTCATCGCCGATGGGCCATGATCGCAAATGGCAGCCGCCTCGATCACTGGTGGCATAAGCCAGGGCCATGCCCGTTGATCCACGGGGATCATAAGCGGGCAATTCAAGACCCTTTACATGCATGGCAAAATGCCGGGTTTCCCTGATTTGCTCACCTATTTTTTTTACCCCCTGGCCCCACAGTTTCCCGGGTCCCTTGCATTGGCCGATAAGATGGACGGCCTTGATAATGGATTCGTCGTTGCCGAAGTTCATGGGGAAACCCATGTCGGTTTCGCTCAAGATCCCTTTTTCAACACACTCCATCAGTAAACCGATGACATTGCCGGTGGTGATCCCGTCAAGTCCGTAGTAGTCACATAAATATTCGGCCTGGATGATGGCACCGATATCCGCATTTTCACAATTGGCACCAAAGGCCCAGACATTTTCATATTCCGGTCCTTCCGTGAAACTGCCCTTATATTTTCCTTCCTTTACTTCGGCAATTTTGCTGCAGTAAATGGGACAACCGAAACAGGCTTTATTTCTGACATAAAATTTTTCAATAGCTTCTTCATTTAGCTGTGATGCGCCGGCGAATTTACCTTTTTGAAAATTTCGCACCGGATGAATACCAGTCTCGTCCATCAAAGACAAAATTAGATTGGTTCCGTATTTTTGGCGCCCCCCACCCGTATCCGGGTTGTTGGCAAGTTCGTTGAAAGCCTCGCGACAGGTTGTCATAAAACGGTCCGGCGCATGTATAGCGATGCTCCGGGTACCTCTGACGGCGATAGCCTTCAAATTTTTTGATCCCATTACCGCACCGGCGCCGCCCCTGCCTAATGCCCTGTATTCGGAAATAATCCCGGCAAAGAGGACGCCTTTTTCTCCCGCTTCTCCTATGCAGGCGACTCTAAACTCTTTGCCCAGGGTATCTTTGATTTGCCGGTGGGTGGTGATGGTATCTACTCCCCAGAGATCACCGGCCGGTTTCAGTTCGAATCTGTTATCTTCAATGACAAGGATCACTGGTGAAGCTGCTTTGCCTCTGACGATGATCATATCATATCCGGCAAATTTCAGTTCAGGCCCGAAAAAACCACCACAATTTGCATCCAGCCACAAACCGGTTGCAGGGCTTTTGGTACAGACTTCAAAGCGTCCACTGGACGGTGCCAGGGTACCCGTTAACGGTCCGGTGGCAAAGACCAGGATGTTTTCCGGTGAGAGGGGATCACAGTGAGACGGTAACTGGTCATAAAGGATCCTCGCACCGAAGCCTTTGCCCCCCATATAATTTTCTGCAACTGTGCGATCAAGTTCGGTTTCCGATAAGGTTGCGGATGTAAGGTCCACATCCAATACTTTGCCGGTATACCCGTGCCAGGTTTTCATATTTTTCTATCCCAATATACT
>JAJRVC010000648.1 GCA_024277475.1 Deltaproteobacteria bacterium | reverse complement strand
GATCATAATTCAGCGGAAAATGTTCAGGCGGCGGTACGTTTGGGCGATAAGCTGGGTCTTTGCGTTCTTCCGGGGATGGAAATCTGTTCCAGAGAGGAAGTCCACATCCTGGGGATTTTTAGTACCGTTGAACAGGCCCAGGTGATGCAGGAATTCGTCTATGCCCATCTGCCCGGTGAAAACCAGGCGGAGGTGTTCGGGTATCAGGTGATTGTAAACGAAGATGATGAGATCCGCGGAGAGGTTTCCCGTCTGCTGATTGGGGCTTCGCGATTGAGTCTGCAGGATGTCGTCACGAAGATACATAAGCTTGGGGGATTAAGCATTGCCTCTCATGTTGACCGCCCGTCCTTTGGTATTATCGGCCAGCTTGGGTTTATTCCGGCGGATTTATTGCTTGATGGTTTGGAAGTTTCGTATCGGATACCGCTCCAGGATGTCCACGAAAAGATCCCCGGTATTATGGATTTTCCGTGCATCTCATCCTCTGACGCCCACTTCCCGGAGGATATCGGTAAAACTAAAACTGTATTCACCCTGGCGGCACCCAGTTTGGACGAAATCCGCCTGGCTTTGAAAAACAAGGATGGCAGAAGGATTGATTTCAAAATTACTTAATTAAGATAATAAGAAGGGGGTAGAGATGACAGATCTCGGCTTTCTGCGAAGTGTTGAGGTATTTAAAGGCCTGGATGACGGCAGGCTCGTCGGGATACGGGACCACTGCCGTGAAAAGGAATTCCGGCAAAATGAAAGGCTCTTCAGTGAGGGAGAAGAGGCTGCCTGCTTGTGGATTGTGCAAAAAGGACAGGTTGATCTGCGTTTTGATTTGCCGGATCGTCCCACTTCGGCCAAAAACACCCTCTCGTCAATTTTCAAATTTATGACTTTCGGCTGGTCCAGCCTTGTGGCGCCGAACAAATACAGATTGTCAGCCTACTGTGCTACCAGAGACTGCAAAGTAATCCAGATTGAGAGGGAGAATCTGGTAAAAATTTTTGAAGCGGATTCTCAAATCGGTTATGTGGTCATGTCAAATCTGGTAGAGATTATTGGGGAACGCTTCAACCAGTTGCAGGATTTAGCCTGGACAGCCTCCTATGCCGGTATTCAGATTACCGTGCATCTGGCAACATGCGGTATCGTTGCCGGTGCCCGTCAGGTAATGAGCGCCCTGATGGATGAAATGGCCCTTGCCGACCGGCCGCATATCCGGATTAAAAGTGGCCCGTGCATTGGTAAATGCGATACCGAACCAAACGTGACGGTAGAGATAGAAGGTGAAGATCCGGTAATTTACCAGAAAATGAACCCAGATAAAATACGAAGGGTTTTCGAGAAACATATCCTTGCGGGTGAAGTTCTGACTGATTATGTCCTGGCATAGAAATGGCTAAATCAGTTCGCAATATTCATTGTACTTGGATTGTGTTTGAATCGTTCTATCCGATTCAAAGGAGATCGTCATGATAAGTTTAGAATTTTTTAAAAACGTCGAAATCTTCCAGAACCTGAATAATGAACAGCTTGCTGAAATTATAAAATATGGTGAAGAAGAAGAGTTTAAGCATGAAACCAGGCTTTTTAAGAAAGGCGAAAATGCTGCTTATCTCTGGATAGTCCAGGAGGGCCGGGTGGATTTGCGGTTTGATTTTCCGGGACTCGCTTCATCTGAAGAAAACACGATATCATCAATACCTGAAGCGGGTGCCTTCGGATGGTCAAGTATCGTGCCACCCAACAAATATAGACTTTCAGCATACAGTGGCGCTAACGGGTGTAAATTATTCAAGGTCGAAAGAGAAAGCCTTTTAGAGCTCTTCGGAAAAGATCCGGATATCGGGTATGCGGTGATTTCGAATCTGGCTAATCTTGTCGGCGCAAGGTTCCACAATTTGCAGGAAGAGGCCGCCCATCGTAGAGGTCAGGATATTCTGGGCGGCTGGTAGCTGTAAAATTCCCTGAGAACTATTGCTAACTTTCAAATATGTTTGGATAATATTTCGCTAAGCAATCTCACTCCGAAACCCGTTCCACCGGGACCGCAGTAGGCACTTTCCGTTTTAAGATAAGCCGGACCGGCAATGTCGATATGTGCCCAGCGAGTATCGGCGGCAAACTCCGCAAGAAAGAGCGCCGCAGTAATGGCACCGCCTGCGCGGCTGCTGCTGATGTTGTTCATGTCCGCAAAATCGCTTTTCAGCAATTCTTTATAATCTTCGGGCAGTGGCAGCCGCCAGCAGCGCTCATGGGTTTTTTCTCCGGATGCAATAATGCCGGCGGCCAAATCGTCATCATTGGAAAATACTCCGGCAATTTTATCTCCCAGGGCAACGACACAGGCCCCTGTCAACGTTGCCAGGTCAATGAGCAATTGCGGCTTGTATCTTTTGATCACGTACGATATCGCATCAATCAGAATCAGCCGCCCCTCAGCATCGGTATTTCCGATTTCAACGGTTTTACCGGCATAGCTGCGAATGATATCCCCGGGGCGCGTTGCCTGGCCTGACGGCATGTTTTCAACGATGGGAATGGCTCCTATAATATTTGTTTTTGTTTTGAGTTTAGCCGCTGCAATCAGGGTGGCCGCCACCGCCGCTGCGCCGGACATATCAGATTTCATGTCCGAAATCGATGTGCCGGTTTTGATATTGAGACCACCGGAATCAAAAGTTACACCTTTGCCCACCAGGGCCAGGGTCTTTTTCGCACCCGGCACCCTGTGCTCGAGTATGACTAGACTGGGTTTGCTTTGACTGCCGGCAGCGACAGCCAGCAATGCACCAAGTTTTTTTTGCTTCAATTGCGCTTCATTGAGCACCTGTATTTTTAGACCCTGTTTTTTTGCCAGGCTTACGATGGACCGGGTCAATTTCTCAGGTGTCTTTTCATTTGAAGGTGTGTTGACCCAATCTCTGGCCAGGGTGGTGCCCTCACATATGGCAGCAACTCTTAAAGTCAATTGTCGCAATTTTTGGGTGACTCGTTCTGTGATCCGGAAATGAATTTGTTTGAGTTCTTTTTTCTTTTTTTCGCCTTTGAATTTATGGAACAAGTGGTTTCCAAGATAAGCGCCTTCCTGCATTGCCTTTAAAACTGAGGACATTTCCATTTTAATCCTTGAAGGATCGGGAACAGCGAAACACAGGCTCGTCAGCTTTTTATTGATGCAATGTTTCACGATTTTGCCGGCCATGCTGCGCAACGCTTCACGATCTGTTTTTTCAAGTTTGCCAAGTCCCCACAGGATCACCCGTTGTGCCTTAATATCGGGTATATCGTAAAGCGTCACGGTTTCATCTTTTTTCCCGCTAAATTCCTCGAGTTTGAGCGCCTTTATAGTGACTGCTTTTATTATCGGGTCTCCATGAATATCCTCATCTTCGCAGACGGCAATGGCAAAGGTATCGATTGCCGATTTATTCAGATCAATGGATGTCAAACGCAGCATAGTTTTGTGTCTCCCTTTTTGGCTGGTCTTTTTAAATGAAGGGGAGTATAGAGAGATGGTAGCCGGGTGTCAATTAAAAACAACGATGTAAACCTATGTTCAGGGTTCAAGGGTTCATGCATGCGAATTAATCAGAATTTTATAGAGGAAGAAGAACGAGGACGACGACGAAATCTGCTCTCTGTATCCACGTGTGGAATTTCACGAAAATGATATTGGAGTTCTGAAGTTTCATATATGATGTCAGACCCTATGATGTAAATACGAATTGAGCGAAAAATGCTCTATTTCAGCGTCGATTTCACTCGTTGATCAGCTCTTTGAGAGAGCGCACCGTTTCCCAGCTAAAGGGTTCCTTTTGGCAGGGAATCACGGCGTTGTTGGTGAAAATCGGATCAGACTCGAGATCATAGCGGGAGGCCGCCACCGCTTTGGGCCACAGGGCCGTGTGGGGAATAGGGGTGTAGTATGCCGCAACAGGGGTTATTCCGATCTGCTTTACGATATCGATGGAACGTCTGATGGTATCTGATTTTTGATCGGGAAGACCGACCAGCAGATAAGCTCCGACCTGGTTTTTTTTAAATCCGGCTTCTTTCAGGCAGCTTACCGATCGTTTAAACTCGTCTTCAGTGACTTTTAGGTCGATTTCCTCCCGGTGGTCAAATTCCGCTGTTTCCAATCCGAGACGCAGGGTGGTAAAACCGGCCTCGAACATGAGCCGGGCGGTTTGTGCGTCTATTCCACGGATGTGTAAGGCATTGGGTGTGTGAAAGCGCACCTTAATACCCGTGCGGAGAATTCCTTCTAAAAGGGGAATTGCATGCCGGTCGCTATCGATTAGAAAGGCGTCGTCGTATAAAATAAAATCGTTCAGCCCATAGGTCTTTTTCCAGTATCTGATTTCTTCAATGACCGCCACAGGGCTGCGCAACAGGCGTTTGGGTTCCAACAGGTGGGATGCACAGTAGGCACATTGAAACGGACAGCCCCGGGAAGTCAACAGGGGGACATAATTGATCATGGTTTGCAAATCCAGGGCAGGGTAGGGGTGACAATCCAGATCATCCGGATCAAACGCCGGGCTGATTGAATAACCGGTAAACCGACGAACGAGGGAAACTAGATTCTTCTCCGCCGGTCCATCGGCAACATGATCCGCCCCGGAGTTGTTTCGGGCATGCTTATGACACAACCGCGCGTATATACCGCCCAGCACGATGGGCGTTTGCGGAAACACCGATCTTATGATTTCAATGGTTTCCTGCACACCCGGATACCAGTATGTCATCAGCGAAGTGACCAGCACAAGATCGGGCTGGTCCTGTTTAAGAAGATCTTCTTTGAACCATTGCGGTTTTATTCCGTATCGTGAAAAATAGCGCGGTACGTCATGTAATGCGATAGGTTTTGGAATGCGGGTTTTAAGATAGGGGCCGCGGCCGTATTTTGCCGCCGGGTCGGATCCGGGGGCATGGGGGTGAAAACGATCCAGGCAGTCGATATAGGAAACCTGAATACCATGATGCCCCAACGTGGAAGCGATGGTGAGCAGACCCATGGGTTTGGCCCAGAAGTCGTAGGCGGCGAAATCATGGATCCAGGGGTTGATGAGCAGAATGTGCGGGGTGCTGCAGGTCGGCATATTCTCAGTGGTCCTTCGTCGGTGGTCTGGCGCGATAACCCTATTGATGGGAGGCAGTGAACATCGGGTATTTTTTCAGTCATCCTCATCCGAGGGGAAATATACCATCGAGGTTTTTTTCAGTTCCCTGCGACTGAAAAGAAGGGTGTAATTCTCAACCGAAGCATCCTGTGACATTTTGCGGGCGGTCAGACGGCATGCTGCTTTGTCGCCGGCATGAATCATGGTGTAAAGATTATACGGCCAGCTATCGGTAGGGTTGCGCCGGTAACAGTGGGAGACCTGCCGGAATGAGGCCATTTTATTGCCGACTTCGTCAATACGATTTTCGTCAACCTGCCAGGCAGCCATGGCATTGGCGGTGAATCCTGTCTTCTGGTGACGCAGGGTGGCTCCAAATCGTCGAATGAATCCCCGGTTGCAAAGACTTTGAAGACTTTCAAGCAATGTCTCCTCTGATATGCCCAGTTTCTTTGCGATATCCAGATAAGGACGACCGGTTACAGCAATATCTTCCTGAATCGAAGCAATAAGTTTTTTTTCAAGTTCCGTCAGCATATTCAATCGTTTGGATCGTTAAGTTGGTTTAGATGGTTTGGGCCGTTGTGATCGTTTGGCTTTGGTTAAATTGTTGAATAATTGATTATTAGGATCTGCTACAGTAAACAGTAAGAACCCGTTATATCGCCTACCCCGAGGCGTAGGTTACCTTCCGGCCTGGAAGCGGAACCGGAGGCCAGGGCGGGCTGAAACCTATTTCGATTCACTCTGCCCTCTGCTTTCTGTTCTCTGTCATCTGACTTCCGTCATCCTTCGACCGTCCCTGTCAGGGAACAGCCGCCGAATATCTTCTTCGGTTGCTTTGCAGATCCCTCTTTCGGTAATAAATCCGGTTACAAATTTTGCCGGTGTGACATCAAAGGCAAAATTGGCTGCTTGACTGGTCGGCGGGCAAATCAAAACGCTGGTCGACCGGTCCTGGTCCAGTCCGTGAACATATTTAATTTCATCGGAACCACGCTGTTCGATGGGGATGTCTTTAATACCGTCTTTGAGGTTCCAGTCAAATGTGCTGGAAGGCAGCGCAACATAGAAGGGTATGTTGTTGTCCCAGGCGGCCAGTGCTTTCAGATAAGTACCGATTTTGTTGGCTACGTCACCGGTTGCAGTCGTTCGGTCCGTGCCTACGATGACCATATCCACCCTGGCATGCTGCATCAGATGACCGCCGGCGTTGTCGGTGATGATGGTGTGCTGAACTCCGTGTTTGCCAAGCTCCCAGGCCGTCAACCGGGCACCCTGGTTGAGCGGTCGGGTTTCATCCACCCAGACGTGAATATCGATGCCTTTATCAAATGCGGCATAGATAGGCGCGGTGGCCGTGCCGTATTCGATACAGGCCAGCCAGCCGGCATTGCAATGGGTCAGGATATTGACGGTTTTGCCCCTTTTTTGGTGACTGATCCGCTTAATTAAAGATAAACCGTGTTCTCCAATTTTTCGGCAGTTTTCCACTTCCAGTTCTGTGATCGCACCACTGATATGTTTGGCCAAAGCAATTTTTTTTTCAGGATCCGATTCATTCAATATTTTCGATAAAACCTGGTCGACACCCCAGGCAAGATTAACGGCCGTGGGTCGAGCTGATTTGATGCGACGGGCTTCATGCTGCAGGTATTCCGTGTCAATTTGACCGCTCGGCGCGTTCAAGGCTGCCAGGTAAACCGCATAAGCTCCGGTTACTCCGATAAGGGGTGCGCCCCTCACATACATATTTTTGACGGCTTTAATAGCGTCGTCAACTGTTTTTAAGGCCACAATAACAAATTCATGGGGCAGTTTTCTCTGATCAATGATTTTTATTGTTTTTTCATGTTCATCGAGCCAAATAGTGCGGATGTCTTTGCCGTCTACATTCATATTGAGCCTGTCGTTGTCTGTTGTAATCTTTGTAGGCGTTTACGGGTTCAAGGGTTCAAGGTCCGATTCTCGTCCCCGGACTGTATTTGGGATGTGTAATTACGCTGAAAGCGTCGGCTTCCTCAGGACTAATCCAAAATTTGGCGCCAAATTGGCGATTGTTTAGGGAACGGTTATTTAATTATTAATCACATTTTTGCCAAAGCAAAATCAGTCTGAACTTCGCCCAGAAGTGCATGCCGCTTGAATACCTGGCGCATCCTGTTGGAATCCATGTGTTGATAGACAATTGGTTCGCCGTGCTGGATTTCAACAGTTACATTGGGCTCGCTGCTGCACATTCCCATGCAGCCGGATGTGACTACGCGGATATCCTGGCGGTCAGCGGCGGCCATTTCCTCCATCAGCGCGTTCATGACTTCGCGTGCACCGGCGGCAATCCCGCAGGTGCCCATATGAACCGTTATTTTTACGTTTGCATCGCCGTCCCGCAGGGAAGTACTTTTCGCAGTGTGGTCCTTTATTCTTTTTAAATCCTCAATTGTCAATTTTGTCATGATTTGCTCCCTTTTTTCTTATTGGCCGCTTTTTGCCATCAATTGTTCGAGTGAATTGCGGATGGATGCTGTCAGATGATGAACAACCACAGGGTTTGTCAGGGAAAGATTTCCCATCTGAGCTTTGAGCTCCCGGGTGTCCAGGGAGAATTCTTCGCCGTTAATGATGTGGGTGTATACAAAATCGATTTGCGGATTGCCCATGATCAGCGTGGTAATCGTTGCGGCCATATCTCCCACCGGGGCACGATCGATGTGGCTGTAACGAAAGGTGGCTTTCACTTCCGTGCCGGCACCCGGCTCCGTCTTAACCGTTAGCCTGCCTTCGCAACGCTCTGCCGCCGCCGCTAACAGTGACAGCCCTAAACCGACCCTGCGGGTTGTCCGGGAAGTAACGAACGGGTCGGTAAGTTTTTCAATTTTTTCGGTGGGCATCCCGCGGCCGTTGTCTGTAATTTTAAGGGTCAATAGATCTGCGGTGCGGGCTTCTGCCACCAGGATATGAATACAATCGGCACCCGCGGTAATCCCGTTTTCAGCAACATCCAGTATGTGAAGCGATAATTCCCGCAATCAGACCAGTATCCTTATATGGAAAAATTCACTAGACCGGAGCATTTCCGATACCCGCGGCATATAGACGACCGGCAAGTTGATACGCAGAATCAGACCCTGACAGTATTGGAATTTCTTCCTGGTTTGCTTTTTGCAAGGTTTCATCATCGGGCGTCTGCCCACCGGTTACAATGATGGCAGCCATATTACGCAGAACCGCAACGGCTACGATGTTTTGATGCCCCTGGATGGTCAGCCAGACACAACCCTCAGGGGCATTGCCCATAATTTCACTGAGTAAATCACCACAGTAGCCGTCTGCAACCCGGCGATCGAGTCCTTTTTCCCCGGCGACTACTTTCAACGAAAAGCGATCCGCCAGATCGTTAACCGTCATGCTTCCCCCCTTCCTTTCCCCGCCGGGTCCTTTGCATGTGTGCTCAACAAAAAGCATTCCTCCATCGAGGCTTCGCCTTTAACAACATCTTCGGCAAATATTTTGCAGTTTGGTGCTCCACAGGCGGAGCAGTCCCGGCCCGGCAGTTGCTCTAAAATCGAATCGATTTCTTGCATGGCATCAATCGACATGCCTTCTTTTCTGGCACCAAACAATCGAATCAGTTTCTCGGGATCTCTATTTTCCAGCAACTCCCCCTTCTCATAAAGGCGCAGAACTTTTTCACGGGAAAGACGCTTTCCAATGCCGAGCATTTTAATCATTTTATTCACAGCGCTTTTGGCTAAATATTTGTCAATTGCCGTGATGGCCCCCCCCAGGCATCCCTCGCGGCAGGTTCTAAACTCGATATATTCAATATTGCTGAACAGGCCCATTTCAATTTTTTCAAGGTAGGCAATGGTATCAATTAATCCGGAAACTGCCAGTGTATTTTCGATGTTCAGATCTGATATCTCGCCGCCCGACATGCCCCACATCGGGCCGTTTCCCGTTTGACAATATTCAAAGTCAAAGCTGTTGTCCGCAAATGCGATGTGGTCGGCTTCTTTAATTTTTTCCAGTTGTCGAATCAGATCCGCATAGATATCGTTAACCCCAAGGGCAATGCCGGTAAAGGAACCCCGCTCCCGGGGAGTCGGGTGAACGGTACTCTGTTTTGTCGGACAAGGGTTGATGTAATATAAATCCAATTCATCTTCACCTATATCGTATTTCTGCACAATCCGTTGCATGGCATCGCGTGCCATCAGATCAACCGGTCTTAACAATGGAAGTACGTGGGGCATAAGATTTGGGAACTTGAAGGCGATGAGCCGGGTGACCACCGGGCACACAGGAGAAATAATCGGATTTGGTGCCTGCCGGGTCTGCCTGTTTCTGATAATAAATTCTTCTGTGCCGTATTGAAACATTTCAAGGAAATACGACATATCTACAGTGTGTCGAAAACCCATCAATTTAAGCGCCAGTAGAATGTCTTTAGGCATTACGCCGGGAAACTGGGCATATAAAACCGGTGTCACCATAGCGACTGAGATTCGATCTTGGTTGAGTCGGTCCAACGTACCGGTGGCTGCACTCACAGCCCCGGCCTTGCATACCCGGATGCATTCTCCGCAACCGATGCATCGACCCACCAGTTGAATGGATTTGTTACCTTTAATTCGAATGGCAGTGGTTGGGCAGGCCTTCATGCAATTTGCACAACCGGTGCATCGTGCTTCATCAAATTGCACATAAGGGGAGGTTGTGTCATCAGGTTTCAATTTTTTCTCCTGCTGCATTCAAAAAGAAGAGCATTTGAACCCGGGTGCCCTGACCCCTTTCAGAATAAACTGCGATTTTATCTGAATTTTTTTGCATGTTCGGCAAACCCATGCCGGCACCAAATCCCATTTCACGGTGTTCGTCGGATGCGGTGGAATAGCCTTTTTGCATGGCCTTATTAATATCTTCAATACCCGGGCCATTATCCGAAATTTCCATGGCAAGCTGATCGGCATCAATTTCGACAATCATCTGCCCGTCTCCCCCGTGCATCACCACATTCATTTCCCCCTCATAGCCGCATATGGCTACCCGACGGATCAGTTTAGGGTCGAAACTCAGGGTTTTGAGAAGATTTTGAATGTTGATCGAGGCTTCCCCGGCCCGAATGAAGTCTTTAGCACTGATGCGGTAGTTTTTCTTTAGACCTGCCATGATTTTTTCCAGTTTACCGTTGACAGAGGTTTGGTGCCCGGTCCGCATTATTGCGGATACAGTCTGTCGGCGATTGCCTCAAGATCTGAACACCATGATATAGGAGTCGATAACGATATGGCTGAATGCGGTTGCACTCAAATCCGGCCGGCAGGTGACAGGGGCGACCGGATAAACTCATCAGGATGAATTGGTTATCACCTGAAGGAAGGGTTGTACGAAATTTTTTATCTTTTCCCGTCCAGACCCGTTAGGTTGCAGGCATGCAACCTGCCGCACGAAACAAACATGGAATAGGGGCTTGAGATCAACGGCAGCCCCTGTTCTCCAGCCAAATCGATCACCTGCTGAGGCGGCGTTTTTCCTCTGACGAAGACCACGGCGCCGACACCTGCGATCATCGCTGTCCGGATCACCTGGACCGTTGTCAACCCCGTTAACAGAAGACACCCTTCCGACAACCCGGCCAGAATGTCGCTCATCAAGTCACTGGCGCCGCAGGTGTCAATATTTTTTTCCAAAAGATCATCTCCCGTGAGGACCTTTGCCTCCAGAGCTCTAACAATTTGCGATAATTTCATCTGCACCGCCCAAAATACCATTCCTGTTAAAGTCAGAGAACCTGTGTGAGCTAGTTTCCATCCATAAATGGCCCTTTTTTCTCTGAGCGGCGTTCTCCGCGGGTTTACGTCTGCGAAGTACGAAAAGTACGTCTCAACGTAAACCCTTGTGCGGCCTTGCTCAGAGAAAAAATTGCTCATTTCTGAATT